>CAYGBS010000095.1:0-6111 GCA_964348215.1 uncultured Candidatus Bathyarchaeia archaeon | reverse complement strand
GGCTCATTTCACGTCCAAGTATGCGGTCTGCTTCTATTGGATGTCCACAAGATTCATGGGAAGCGATGCCTGTTACCTCATTTCCGCAGACTAGATCCATCTTTCCCGGTTTCACAGCTTTTCCTTTTATGATCAGGTTTTGCAGCACCTTTGCGTCATGTAGTAGTGCCTCAGTTATCCTCCATTCATCGAAGGCTTCCCATCCTCCGCTGCGGCCAAACTGCTTGTAAGCTTGCTCCGGCTTGCCGTTCTCAACAACCGTTATGAAGGCGAACACAGCTATCTTAGGCACAAACGATGAGATCAATGAGCCTTCAGAGTTCACAAAATATTTCTCTGTAAGGTTGATTGCACAAGACATGATTCTTCCCGGGACTTTGATTTTTTGGGAGACAAGAGCTTTGTCAATTTCCATCAATTCGTCAATTTTGCTTTCCGGCGGCACATCTTCAATCTTCTCTTCCTGTTCAACGCTCCACTTCGCTTCAACACCCTTCTCTTCCGCAAAAGTGATCTTGTCTTTACGCCCTGCAATTGACGCAAATCTGTACGCTTCGTCCACAACTGCTTTTGCTTCCTCCTTTGTCCATTTGTTAGTTGATGCAAAACCTAAACCGCCTTTCGCTAGAATTCTCACGCAGAATCCACTGTCCAAGGTTGAGACAAAAGCGTCCAAGACACCATTCTTTATCACCAACTGTTCAAGTCTACCGCTGTGGGCTCTTGCTTCTGCGTATTCAACTTCTTTGCCACTTGCGTAGTCAAGCGCGTAGTCAACTAGGTCTCTGTCCAAAGTTTTCACCTACGCTTACCTTACCTTAGGCAAGAGAGTAAATATCTTTCTATATAGAAATCTTTCAGATAAGGAGCAGTTGGTTAGAACACTATGCTACGGAAAACTAGAAATAACCTCTGTTTCACGGTCTGCAAAAGAACAGTTCAAAGCAGTTTGTAAGAGATGCTGAGAACGGCCCTATTCTGATTCAGAATACATACCGCTTCTTCATAATCATTATTGCCTCCACAAAACAAGTTTCGCTAAGAGGTTCACTCGGAGGAATGAAAATGCTGGTCGGGTTAGCGAGAAAGCTTATGATCTGGCCACCGCTGACGCTACTTTTAGTGTCTCTTCTCCTATCGGCGGCTCATAGCTTTGTCTACGAAGAGGATGCAACTTTTACGTATATCAACGAGCCACCCTTCGGAAACTGGACTTTCACCCGCAAACCAGCAAGTCCTATGAAGATTAACGAGTCTCAAATCCAAATCGGCGCCAACTGGACTTACGTCTACACTCTGGCTGCTAATCACACCTATCATATATATTTCTATGGCGACTGGACAGATGATGAACCAGCGCCAGAAACGGACTACGACGTTTACGTTTACAATCCTCTTGGAGAGCTGGAGGGCTACCACACTGAAGCTGCAGGGCTACCTGAACACTTAGGAACCACTGTAGACGTCCCCTTCTTCACTCCGAAGTATTCAGGCAACTACAGCTTTATCATCAGAAACGACCCTAGAGAAAGCCAAGCAGCCGAAGCCGCCACGCTAATGGCCATAGAACACATTGAACCAAACATGTGGCATAATCGTAGTATTGAAGGAAAACAAGGCTATACTCCTGTCGAAAACACCAGTTGGGCATACGAGTTTACCACCAGCAGCCAAAGTATCGGAATTCAAGTTAAGGTGCCTGACACTCTTGACATGTACGAAGCACGGCTATATCTGATGGCGAACCCTTCTGACAAGAGCGGTGAGCTGTTGAATGGTGTTCCCTTGGCTTGGGAACCCGGATTATACGGCGAAACGAGTGGTTCTTTAGGAGGCTATAACTTAGTCAGCGAAGGCTCCCGAGGAAGTGCCCATGCGAGTTGTGAATATTACGGACAAGACATGCTTATTAACTACACTTCACCGCTTCAGGGAGAAAGTCTCTACCACTTTGTTCTCATCGGAGAATTCGGCGCTGGAAAAGTGAGTTTCAGAGTCAAAACAGACTTTGGGAACTCGACGTTGAAACTGGCATCTCCCATTGAAAGAGTATATCCTAACAATGAAACAACGATCACAGCCATTTCAACCAACTCCAACATTCGAGAAGCCTTCCTTTACTATTCCATTGACAACTGGAACCGTTCCACTGTCTTCGAAATGCTGGTCGACAACCGCATCTGCAATGCAACAATTCCAGGGCAAGAAGCAGGCACAACTGTAAGTTATCGCGTGGACGCCTACGACTTTCTTGACAACATCATCAGCCTTAACGGCAGCTACGTGGTGAAACATCCTACCTACGTGAACTTCACCGTAGGTAGTGCAACTATAACGCATGGAGACAACATTTCTATCAGAGGCTTCGTAATACCTGCTATAGGCTCAGCAAATGGAAGTGTAAAACTAGTCTTTGCAGCCTCAAACGGCTCTGCAATCGAGCGATACTATTACGTGCAAGACGGCAATTTTTCAGCTAGCTTCAGACCGCCTTTCCTTGGCTCTTGGACTGTTCAGGCACAGTTTACTGGAGACCAGTTAAGATTCGAGTCTCCAAGCAATAGCTTACGTTTCGTAGTCTCAGAGCGACCTTTCATAATCAAGTATTCAATATACATCTATGCAGGCGTTGGCGCAGTGTTCATGGTAACACTTGTTGTGATTTTGATTCGAAGAAGACAGTAGCCCGCACTTTATCTTCAACAAAACTTCTGGTTGCTTAGACAAACCTTTAAGCCAAACGAGGACAAAAACAGATCTACAAGGAGATACAAGGATGCTCGAGCATCAATCTTCTACGATGCAGTTCATGCAAGGAAACGAAGCCCTTGCCGAAGCTGCTATCATCGCAGGATGCCGATTTTTCGCTGGCTATCCTATTACTCCTGCAAGTGAAATCGCTGAGCACTTGGCGAGGCGTCTTCCGCAAGTAGAAGGTGTCATGATTCAGATGGAGGATGAAATAGCCTCGATAGCTTCGGTGATTGGAGCAAGCTGGACAGGTGCCAAAGCAATGACTGCGACTTCTGGTCCTGGCTTCAGCTTGATGCAAGAAAACATTGGATATGCTTTCATGACTGAAACTCCTTGTATCATAGTTGATGTGCAGAGAGCTGGGCCCAGCACGGGACAGGCTACGAAGTGTGGTCAAGGAGATGTTATGCAGGCGCGATGGGGCACCCATGGAGATTATGCTTCAATAGTGTTGTCTCCGAATTCGGTGCAAGAGATGTTTGATCTCACCGTGCATGCTTTCAATCTGGCTGAGAGGTTCCGTACGCCAGTAGTTCTGCTTGCTGATGAAATCGTGGCTCACATGAGAGAGCAAATGTCTATGCCACCTCCGGGTGAAATAGAGGTTTTGGACAGGAAGAGGCCGAAATCTGGAGATGAACAATTCTTTGGAGGCGAGGAGGTTCCTCCAATGCCTTTTGTAGGCGAAGGACATAATGTTGCTGTGACAGGTTCAACTCACAACGAGTTTGGAATGCGGTTTACTGCCAATCCAGAGGTTCATCGTCGTCTTGTAACACAGCTTGTGAATAAAATAAGGAATAATGCTGAATTGTTGATGGATTTTGAAGCTTCGAACGTGAATAAGTGTGAAGTCGGCTTGATTTCCTTTGGGTGTACTTCTCGTGCCGTTTATGAAGCAGTAGAGATGGCGATAGAAGAGAAGATTAGTGTTGGTTTCATCAGGCTAAGGACTATATGGCCCTTTCCCGAAAGGCTTGTTCGAACTATGGCGAAGAATGCTAAAACAATTATTGTGCCAGAGATGAACCTACAGCAGATTTCCTTCGAAGTGCAAAGAGTAGTCAATGGTGCCGCAGAGGTTATCCCAGTCAACAAGATTGGCGGCGGAGAAATGTTGACGCCGGAAGAGCTTTTCTCTGAAATCCAAGGGAGCGCGGCAGAAAATGCATGAACCATTTTCCAGCAAAAACTATCTTAGAAGTATATCCTTCCCCTTCTGTGCAGGATGCGGCGGCACTCAAGTAGCCACCTGCTTTCTTAAGGCTGTTCATGAGCTTGGCCACCGCGACCTTCGAAGATTTGTCTTCTGCAGTGGCATCGGCTGTTCTTCGTGGATTCCTTCACCACATTTTAAGTCGGATTCCATTCACACGACGCATGGGCGAAGCATAGCCGTTGCAACTGGTGTTAAGCTTATGCGTCCTGACTTGAATGTTGTTGTTTTTGGCGGCGATGGCGACATTGTGGGAATAGGGTTGAGCCATCTAATACACGCGGCGAGAAGAAACTTGGATATCACCGTGATCATGGTAAATAACATGATCTATGGAATGACAGGTGGGCAAGTGGCGGCGACAACTCCTTTGAATACAAAAACTACTACTACTCCTTATGGTAGTTTTGAGCGTCCTTTAGATGCTGTTCAACTTGTCATTTCTGCAGGAGCTTGCTATGCAGCGCGATGGACTACAGCACATCCAAATCAGTTAAGAGAAGCTATTAAAAAGGCTTTAACCATGAAAGGCTTCAGCTTTGTGGAAGTAGTAAGTCAGTGTCCAACTGCTTATGGTCGTCGTGTTGGGTTCAAAAACACTGGAGAAATGCTTCTATGGTTGAAAAAGCAAAGCATGAATATAGCAGAGGCGGAGAAGTTGAATGAAAAGGAACTGGAGGACAGAATGGTGATCGGCGAATTCGTTGCAAAGACTCGCCCAACTCTAGCAGAAACGATCCAAGAAGTGTTAAAGAAGGCGATGAAACGATGACCAAGATCGAAGTACGAATTTGCGGACTAGGTGGACAGGGGGTCGTGTTGACAGGTCAAATTTTAGGCCGCGCTGCAGTTTACGATGGAAAAAATGTGGTGCAAACTCAGAGCTACGGAGCTGAAGCCAGAGGAACCGCAGCAAAAAGCGAGGTAATAATTTCAGACAAAAAAATAGGCTTCCCATCAGTGAGAAAATGTGATGTTCTCGTAGCAATGAGCCAAAATGCTCTCGACGTACACATTAAAGATTTGAAAGACAATGCCACTCTTTTAGTCGACAAAGACTTGGTGAAAAAAATTCCCCAAGTCAAAGCAAAAATTTACAAATTGTCTACAACCAAAGTCGCTGAAACTCAACTGAAGTCCAAACTTTACGCAAATGTCGTAATGCTCGGCGCACTAACAGAAATAACCAATATCGTAAGCAAAGAAGCCATGAAAAAAGCTATCACCATTAGTGTCAAAATAGACACAATAAAAACAAACCTATCAGCCTTCGAAAAAGGCCTCAAGCTAAAAAAAACCACAAACTACCCAATTTTACCCTTGCAAAAATAAGAATCACAATATTAAAAATACAATTGGAAACGATAACATAAACTCTTCAAAGAATAGAAGTATACTAAACTGGTGAAACCAAGGTTGACTAACCAAGACTATTTCAAATCTCTTAAACAGAAAAAAGAAGAATGGGAAAAAGAAACTGCCAAAAAAATTCTAGCGCGCCTTCAAGAGAGAAAGAATAATTTTCTAACCGGCTCAAACATCATAGTAAAAAGAGTCTATACTCCACTAGAAATTCAAGATCTAGACTATACTCACGATTTAGGTTTTCCAGGAGAATATCCCTACACCCGTGGCGTATATCCAACAATGTATCGCGCGCGATTGTGGACCATGCGACAATATGCAGGTTTTGGCACAGCCGAACAAACAAACCAACGTTTTAAATATTTGCTTCAGCAAGGCCAGACTGGCTTAAGCGTAGCCTTTGACTTTCCTACGCAGATTGGATTAGACTGTGATCATTCCTTGGCATTAGGTGAAGTTGGAAAGGTAGGGGTAAGCGTTAGCACTTTGAAAGAAATGGAACTTTTGTTTGATCAAATCCCCCTCGACAAAGTAACTACAAGCATGACGATCAACGCACCTGCCGCTGTGCTTCTAGCCATGTACATTGCCATAGCTCAAAAACAGGGCATCTCTCAGTCAATTCTAGGAGGCACCGTGCAAAACGATGTTCTAAAGGAGTACGTAGCTCGCGGAATGTACATCTACCCGCCTAAGCCAAGCGTGAAAATTGTTGCAGACATATTCGAATACTGCGGCAAAAACATGCCTCATTGGAACACAATAAGCATAAGTGG
>CAYGBS010000094.1:0-6327 GCA_964348215.1 uncultured Candidatus Bathyarchaeia archaeon | reverse complement strand
CACCCATTGTAACTAAGATAGTTTTCACGCCTAATCTGCTAAGCTTCTTAATTGAAGCTCCAAGTTTGGCGTATCCGGTGACCATTCTGATTTCTTCAGTTGACGATTTGAGAACATCGCAGGGTATGAGGTAACTTATGTCCTCTAGCCTTCTGAGTTTCATGTAGCCTGTCTCGTCGAACTCTCGTAGAAATCCTTGGGGATCAACAGATATCAACGGTGCCTTGTCTCTAAGTTTTTGAACCGCCTTTAAGGGCAGTTCATCTGCTATTGGGGCGACATGAATCACTCTGGCACGCAGACAGGTTGGCACATCCCCCAGAAGAATCTGAGGTGCCCTGTCTATTAGTTGAAGCCTACGTTGATTATCGCTATACGAAAGCACAAAACTGGTTGTAGACATGTCTTCTTCGATCTGTACATGAGACACGTCTACGCCGTTTTCACGAAGCCATGCAAGATGTCTGCGAAAGTCCTTGCCAACTTTAGATACCACACCTACCTTAGCACCTAACTTCTTTGCCGCCAAGGAGACAAAAGTGGCGGAACCCCCTAAGGTTACTGTTGGGCAAGCTATTCTAGACGAGATTATTCGATCCATTGCAAAGTTTCCGACTGTGATCAGATCAAGCATGTGACCCTATCCCCCTTAGATCTGCAGACTTTGTAATATTAACTCACCAAGATGCCTAGAGACTCGTTAAATGCCAACAAGCGTGGATATATAAGTCTCCTCTACGATTGACTATTCGCCGAAAAAGAGGTGAAACATTTGCCAGTTAAGCGGAAGAGCCGTGGAAGATCGAAGGGAAGCAAAGGCAAAAGCTCACGGGTACAGTGTACCAGCTGCGGCGAGCTTGTGCCTCGAGATAAGGCTAAACGAGTCTCACGGCGAGTTTCAATGGTGGATTATGCTTTGGCCAAGGAGCTGCGGCAGAAGGGCGCTTACATTGCAGCACCCGTAGAAACTAGGTACTACTGCGTTTCCTGTGCTGTTCACCGTGGTGTCGTAAAAGTGCGAGCTAAAGACAAGCGAAAGCGCCGGCGAAGAAAGAGATACTAGCTTTCTTTTCGTTCGGTTGTTTTATAGAAGTAGATTATGCGTTGAACCACCGTAAGATTGGTCAACATCGCTAGAATAATTATTCCAAAATTGAGCGCAGGTAGCCAGAAAAAGGCAACAAAACTAGCTATCGTCAATATAATTATCCGTTCAGCCCGCTCCACTAAACCAATTGTTTCCATTTTGGACCCTGCCGCCTCTGCTCGCGCACGGACATAGCTTACCAGTAGGGAGCCCACTAGGGCAGCAGAACCCCAGAAAACGTCACATAACCCGCTGGCTATGATGGCCACAAAGATAAATGCATCTGCATAGCGGTCGAGCAACGAGTCTAGAAAACCGCCGAAAACCGTGGTTCTGCTGTAAATCCTTGCCACGACTCCATCTAGAGCGTCGCAGAATCCTGAAAGTAGGAAGAGCATTGGTGCGATTACAAGAAAAAACAGGTTTTCTCTAGCACCCCAGTAAAAGTAGCCAGACAAGAAAGCCAAAAAAACTCCTATAAAGCTGATCTGGTTTGGCGTCACACCCATGTCGTATAGTAGTTTCGCCTCTGTTGTAAGCGAAGATTGAACTCGTTTCTTTAACCGTGTCAGCATCTGACTCACTCAGTAGTGTTTATGATGACCATCTTTATTTAAAGATAAAAAGGGGGCTAGCAACTTTCGCCGTAGTTGCTGGCTGTGATGACGATGTCGAAGATGTCGATGTCGCCGTCCCCGTCTAGGTCGCAGTTAGCATTGTAATGTGAAGCTCCACTGTGCAATCCGTAGACACCTGCAATCAAGACTACGTCGTAGATGTCAACATGGAAATTACCATCAACATCGCCCAGGAGAGAAACGCAGATTTCTAAGTTGTTTGATTGAACGACTGTTTCGCCTTGACGGTTGATGATCTGGGCATCTATAGTGTGGAAGCCTCGAGCGAACTGTGTGGTGTCCCATAGTGTAGACAGTTTAGTGAGAGCATGACCGGGTTGGGTGATGTTCTCGAACGTGTCGATTACCTCTGTATCAGCGAGGAGTATCAAGTCGTATGTTTCGGTCACAAAGCCCTTGTTTTCCAGTTCAACACTAAGATCTACAGTGACGCCCTGGGCTGCCACAGTTCTGGCTCCTTGAATAGAAATGACAATAGGACCTCTAAACGCACTTTCGATGTCGACCCAGAGCATCTGAGTTGTCTCTGCGGCTCTTCCGTCGTTGTCGATTACTGTGAGTGTTACAGTGAAATTGCCGGCAGAGGAGTAGGAGTAGGTGACCTTTAGGCCTTCTGCTGTTGACCCATCGCCGAAATCCCATTGATGAGAGATGATCTGGCCATCAACGTCATAGGAGGCTGAGGCGTCGAAAGTCATTTCACCCTCCAGTAAGCAGGGTTGAGGACTATAGGTGAAACGGGCAATCGGAGGAGTAGGAGCTTCTTCAACAGTCATCATCCAGATCGTCTGCTCATTGTCCTTCCAAACATCGTAAACAACATAATACCCATCAGCACTAACAAGCAGACAGGTTAGCAGGCTGTTTTCCTCGTTATCGGTGAGCCGTTGAGGCGTCTCCCAATACGTGAAGTCATCCGATCTGCTGATCCAGATGTTATCCTTACCCGAGGCTGAATAGCAAAACTCCATCCATACCACCACATAGGAACCGCTCGAATCTTGGACTAAGTGCGGGAAGAAGGATTCCATTCCTGTCTCGATTTTAACAGGTGGACTCCAAGTGATTCCATCTTGTGAGTGGCTGCTCCAGATTCTCGAGCCTCCATCCCAGACAGGAGCGATACGCGCCATTAGTATCCAATAGGTACCGTTTGAATCCTGAGTTATCGAGGCCATCAGATCACAATAGTCGTCACCCCTCTCGGTAACATAAAGGGGTGTACTCCAGTTCACCCCATCCGTCGAATTACGGACTATAATGTCTTCAGGTCCAAAGCTGTTATCTTCATAGGCAACCCAGTACACTCCGTTCTTGTCCTGCATCAGTGAAGGTCGACTATTTATCCCTATGGAGACGTGGACTGGAACGGTCCAATCAAAACCATTGCTCGAACTCGCTATTAGAATGCTGTCCGAGGTGTCACTCTGATGCTCCCATGCTAGCCAGTACTTTCCGTCTCTGTCTCGAATCGCTGAAGGGTACAAGCTACTGGGCGAAAGTGGCAGCCGTTGAGGACTGGTCCAGACGGACCCATCATGGGAGAAGCTAACCTCCAAGTGGTGTTTCTGGTCCATGGTATCGTAGCAGGCAGAGTAGAGTAGAAAACTGCCATTCGGGTTCTGCACCAAACTGCCTGGTCTGTTAAAGGAGGTGCCGTCGGTGATCTGTATTAGGTCCTTCACGTAGAACGGCTCTAAGGCAACAGCCTTCCGGATGAATACGGCTGACGTGATCCAACTAGCTAGTAGTATAACCAAAATAACTATCGCAAGTGCTCTTCTCACATCTTTCCCCACACACCATATTCATTCCAACCTCTTATCTTTTTCTGAAGGTGCTCAGCTCCAACCCAATCCCGTGCTCCATATGTCGAAATGCTGTGTAATCTCAGCGAGTAACTCGCGGATACATCCGCACTGCAACAACTTTTATTTGGAAAGCGCTTCTGAGAAGTACGAAGTAGATGGTTGTGATGATTAAAGTCAGTACGTTGAAGGTTGGCGGGAAAACTGCGTTGGGCTTGAAGGCTGAATTGCCAGATTCTCCTCCTCTCATTGCGATTATCGGAGAGACAGGCTTTGTTATGTGCGGTTTCCTCAATATCGGTGCGGCTGAAAAACTTGATGTGGCGGCGGCCATGGTCAGCGGTGTTAAGACTTTTAGTGATGTGTTTGATGCAGAAGTCAAGGCTGTTACATCTAAGGCTGAAATGAAGGGCATAAAGCAGGGAATGAAGGGGCATGAGGCTGTACAGCTGCTGTTTTAGCTTGATACTAGTAAGCTATTGCCACTCTCACGAGACTTGACGCTTCTTTCCCACAAGCAACACAATTGCCTTCAATGTTCTCTTCGATGTCAATAGGAGTTCCCAACAGAGAGGCCTTTATGTGTTCTTCAATCTCATGACCACATTCTGCGTCCCCACACCAGAGAAGCTCTACAATTCCAGCCCTCTTCTTCAGCAGCTCGTTGGATTTCTCTAGACTATCGACTCGATGTACTCGCTTTCTCATCCATTTCCAAGCCTTCTCCCGCAGTTCGGCTGACATCTGTTCCACGACTTTCGGTAGTCGAGATGATAATATGCTGAGCTTGCAAGCTTCTCTCTTGAAAGTGTCTCGGCGCACCAAGGTCACTTGTTCCTTTTGAATATCTTTTGGGCCAATTTCTATGCGAATTGGGACACCGCGGAGCTCCCAGTAGAAGAATTTCGCTCCAGGCGTAAGGTCTTCTCTTCCGTCGATTTTAACTCTAAATCCTAGCTCTTTAAGCTTCTCAGCTACCTTCTTACAGGTTTCTGTTATTAGTTGTCGGCTTTCTTCGTCGGGAATCGGGATGATCGCGACTTGGATGGGAGCTAGACTAGGCATTAACACGATCCCGTTGTCGTCGCCGTGTACACTCAGCAACGAGCCTATTCCTCGTTCGCTTATGCCGTAACAAGTTTGCCAGATATACTCATGTTCACCTTCTAAGTCTTCATATTGGATGTCAAAGGCTTTAGAGAAGTTTTGTCCCAGATTGTGCACAGTGCCTGACTGCAAGGTTCGCCCATCCGGCATAATGACGTCGAAGGAAAGCGAATAAAGAGCACCAGGGAATTTATCCCAGTCTGGACGGCGGCTAATCATATAAGGCACACCACATGCATCAAAGAAGTCCTTGTAGATCTGCACGGCTTCCTTGATCTGGGCTTCTGCGTCTTCAAGAGCGGCATGGCTGGTGTGAGCCTCTTTGAAGGTGGTTACTTCGCGGACTCTAATGATAGGGCGAGTGGTCCTCGTTTCGCACCGGAATACGCTACCGATTTGATACAGTTTTCTTGGGAGATCCGCGTGGCTTCTTATCCACAGCTTAAGCATAGGATAGATCGCTGTTTCACTGGTGGGCCTTAAGGCATACTTGATCTCTAAGGGCTTCAAACCGCCGTGGGTCACCCAAAACACTTCGTCTTCAAAGTTCCTGATGTGGGTGGCTTCTTTTCGAAGATTGGTTTCAGTCACCATTATTGGGAATTGAACTTCATCGTGCCCTGTTCGGTCATGTAAATCTCTCAAAAGTCTAGTGACCAGTCTGCGTATTCTGTATCCATAAGGTAGCCAGACACCGCAGCCTTTGATAGGGTACCTGTAGTCTAAGATTTCAGCGTCTATGAGTACGTGGCGGAACCATTTGCCAAAGTGTTGATCTCGCTTTTCACGTTTTGCAGTTGCCATGGCCCGTTCCAGCTTCATAGTGTTTATCTGCTTCGGCTATTTTAACATTTCAAAACAAGGGAAACACGATAGCTCTTAGACCCTTGCACTAAACAAGATTGAAGTAACTGGAACTCTCTCCCTGAAATCTGTTACTCTATCACTGTAAAGCGAGCGCCACGAAACAGGTGGCATTCGAGAACAGTTTGCGTTTAACAGCCAGATGTCGGGCGGCTGCCATAACGGTTAAATGTTTTTAGGGACGTAGCCACTATTCTCTCCACCAAGCAAGGAGAATAATGACTTATGACCGAAAAAAAAGTCACAGTTGAGCAATTACTTGAAAAGGCTAAACGCCCAGCCAAACTAGCCCTAGCCTACCACCCCATTTATCAAGGCAAGGTCCAAGTCATGGCTAAATGTCCAATCCGCAGCCCCGCCGACTTTGCCATCTGGTACACTCCAGGCGTCGCCGCAAGCTGTCGAAAAATCAAGGAAGATTCCAGCGAAGTCTGGACCCAAACAAACCGCGCCAACTATGTAGCTGTCGTAACCGACGGCAGCCGCGTCCTCGGACTGGGAGACATAGGGCCAGAAGCAGGAATGCCCGTCATGGAAGGCAAGGCACTACTCTTCAAATACTTAGGAGGCGTAGACGCCTTCCCCATTTGCCTCAACACCAAAGACCCCGACGAAATCGTCCGCGCCTGCCAACTAATCGAACCCACCTTCGGAGGCATAAACCTCGAAGACCTCAGCAAACCAAAATGCTTCTACGTACTAGACAAAGCCCGCGAAAAACTTAACATACCCGTCTGGCACGACGACCAACAGGGCACCGCCACAGTCATCTTAGGAGGATTATTAAACGCCCTAAAAATCGTGGGCAAGAAACCCCAAGAAG
>CAYGBS010000093.1:0-6331 GCA_964348215.1 uncultured Candidatus Bathyarchaeia archaeon | reverse complement strand
AGAAACTTCGCCGGAAACTGCTTGAGGAATTCTGTCGACATACTGTGGTTTGTGTACAATTCCTAAACTGTTTTTCCCTAATTTTGAGAAGTATTCTTGAAGAGTTGAGCCTCTGTAGTGCTTAATGATCTCTTCCCATTTTGGAGGGTTATCATAGTTTCCAAGGTTTAGCATTATTTCTCCAGATAGAATCTTGATTGCAGTGCTTTTTCCTATGCCGTTTTGCCCTAGCAGTCCAAGTACTATGCCTTGTGATGGAGTGGGCAGACGGAAGAGCTTAAAGAAGTTGGGTCCAAAGCGATGGCTACACTCTGCTTCAAGTTCGTCTGGAAGATTCACTATTGTGAGAGCTTTGAAAGGACACTTTTTGACACAGATTCCACACCCCACACACAAAGATTCAATGACCCTCGGTCTATCTTCTTCAAAAACTATCGCTTCTATATGGCTTCTAACCTTTGGACAGAACCGATAACATTCTCTAGTGCAACGTTTGAGTTTGCATCTGTCCACATCAAGTACTGCTACTCGAGTCATGGCTTCTTATCCCTTGAAGAATGTTGATCCTATAAGGTGAAAAAATGGAATTAATAAAAGTTGAGTTTAACCTTCTCATAACGATAATCTCAGAGAATAAAGAAAAATGTTGAAGCTTTTGACTAGGCTGATGAAATTACCATTCTTCTTCCTCTTCTTCCCAATCTTCTTCTTCCTCTTCTTCCCAATCTTCTTCTTCCTCTTCCATCATTTTCACCTCCCTAGAAATATTTGCGCCTCATCGGCTTTCTACAGAAAAATATCAAAGCTTTTTAAGCGTTTCTGTAGAGCAGATGACGAAGATATGGCGGGTGATGAGGAGACTGCTAGCTTTAGGCTGTTTTGTTCACAATTTCTGCCTTCAGAAAAGCTCTGGGGCTACTCATCTGAAGGGTCATGTAAGCCCAGCACATGTGTCGTGAATTGTGGGCAGCACCGATTTCGCCTTTAGAATTGACAGCTATTAACCCCATTTGGTTAGCAATACTTCGTATCCTTCGATTTACTTCTCTGATAGAGCTTTCTGCAGCTCCCTGTGGCGTCTGTCCTGAACACATTGAGTCGCAAGTGCTCTTTGCCAGGACAAGTTTGATAGCTATTTCTCCTATCCCCGTAGCTGAACATGCACCAGATTCATTATCGGCGTAGTTGCCACAACCTATAAGGGGTGAGTCGCCAATGCGTCCTGGAAGTTTCAGCGAAATTCCACCAGTAGATGTTGCGGCTGCGACGTTGCCCTCTTTGTCTACGGCAACTGCACCTACAGTGCCCAGATCAAAGAGATCTGGTTGCGACTTCAATAGTCTGGAGAGTCTTGGCAGATAGTTCAACCCTTCTTGTGATAATGTGTTCTTTAATTTGCGCCAATACTTTTCTTTCAGTTCTGTCGTCGGGTTTCGGCGTTCCAAATTGAAAATTTCAGCGAGTTTTTCTGCACTTTGTCCCACTATAAAATGGTGGTCAGTGTTTTCCATTACGACTCTAGCTAGACGTACGGGATATCTAACATCTTTCAACAATCCTGTAGCTCCTGCAGATAATGTTTTTCCATCCATTATAGACGCCTCCATTTCAATACACTTATTGAGGGCTAGCGAGGAGCCCAAGCCTGCGTTGAAAGCTTCGTTGTCTTCCATTGACATAACTCCAGACTCTACAGCGTCAAGAGCACTCCCGTCACTCTTCAAAAAGTCGAATCCCAATTCCGCTGCCTTCCGAACTCCGTCAACGCCGGGGTTTCGCCTCTCTGGACGCCACTCTCCAGCACCGCCATGGACTATAATTACTGGCCTCTGCGTTTTCACTCTTACACGGTCCTCATAAGATCGTGAGATTAGCTACAATGTTTCCGTGAAGATTTAAAGTCTCTCCTGATGGAAAGATCTATAGGTTTGGAATCGCTGTTTTCTCTGGGATGATGTAAGGCGACGGCGTGGAGCTTTTCTTGGGCAGTGACGCGCCAAACTTGCTGACCTCTGCAACTTGCTCATCTATTTGTGAGAACTGGAGGAGCTGAAAAAATGGGTATGGTGAAGGCAACCTTGGAGAACATTGAAGAGGCCGCAAGAATTGTTAAGAAGGGTGGACTGATTGTTTATCCGACCGACACTGTTTACGGTCTGGGTTGCAGCCCCTTCAACGTCAAGGCAGTTGAGAGACTTATCCAAGTTAAAGGTGTAAGGAACAAGCCTCTGCCAATTCTCTCATGCAGCTTGAGAGATATTGAGAAAATAGCAGAATTCTCTGAAAAAGCAAGAAGAATCGGCGAAACGTTTTGGCCTGGGCCTCTGACTCTAGTTTTGACGAAGAAGCTTATTCCGGACGTCGTTACTTCTGGCTTGACAACTGTGGGAGTTAGGATACCGGATCATAAAGTAGCTCTTGAACTGATAAGACTATGCGACAGATTTCTTGTGGGCACCAGCGCAAACAAAGCTGGGTCTCAACCTCCTTCAACCGCTGTTGCGGCTTTTGAGCAATTAGGAGACGAGGTGAATACAATTTTGGATGGTGGGGTCGCTAAACTTGGAATTTCTTCAACGATAATTGATTTGGCTGGTGAGGAACCTAAAATCCTCCGTAAAGGATCCATCTGCCTCGACGATATCCTGGAATCTCTCAAAAGGCCTGCTTAGCCTTTGTTTGTATCGCCTTGAACACTCAATAAGAGCGAAAAGGGCAAAGCTTGTTACGCAACAAAGCTCTAGCGGCACTATTCATACAAGCAACTCTTTTTCAAGATAGAGACCTGTTCCCTCTATAACCAACAACGCATGCAATTAACATCATAAGTTATTGCCTAGATTCTCCAAACTTTACTGAGAGGAAGATGATCTAAGATTGCTGCAACGCTTGAGGAGATGGAAAAGTTAATAGAGCAAGGTTTTGAATACATCACGGACACGAAAATAGGTGAAACAACCTACAAGCTATTCAGGAAGAAGAAAACATGTCGGCCAAGTTAGGCAGTATAGGAGATCTGAAAGTAATTAAGAAAGATAAGCTGTCAGGCGGCTCTATGGGATACGTTTCAGAAAATGGCATTGAAATTGTGGATACATTCGCCGAAATGTTCAGCATGTGGGTTGGACGAGTTTTGATTACTGCGGAAAATCAGAAATGGGCGACTATAGCAGCAAGAACTGCCATAGGCTTTGCTTCCTCGATAATCATGTCTCCTGCGGAAGCTGGAATAGAAGGAATTGTGGCGCCACAGGACGCGCCGGACGGGCGAGCAGGAGTGTTAATTCAGATTTATCACAGGACACGATTTGACTTGAAGAATCAAATGATTCTCAGAATTGGACAATGCGTCATGACTTGTCCTACTACTGCAGCTTTTGATAGTTTGCCAAAAGCGAAGAGAAGATTGAAGGTGGGGCGAAGTCTCCGTCTTTTCGGAGATGGATTCCAGAAGAAAGATGTTTTTGCAGGTCGGAAAATGTGGCGAATCCCTGTTATGGAAGGCGAATTTATTGTAGAAGACAATTTCGGCGTTGCCAAGGCGATTGCAGGAGGTAATTTTATTATTATGGCTCAAACCACTGGGGCCGCTCTGCAGGCAGCTGAGAAGGCAACGGAAGCCATAAGAAGCAATGCTAATGGAGTTGTAATGCCGTTTCCAGGCGGCGTCTGCAGGTCAGGTTCCAAGGCAGGCTCCCGCAAATATAAGCTTAAGGCGTCTACAAATCATCCTTTCTGTCCAAAAATCAGAGAACTTGTGGAAGATTCGCATATACCTGAAGGCGTCACGTGTGCCTATGAAATAGTTATCAACGGCCTCAACTTGAATGTCATAAAGAAGGCGATAGCAGAAGGAGTAAAAGCCGCAGTTAAGGTGCCTGGGGTAGTTAGAATTTCTGCTGGAAATTACGGTGGAAAACTTGGGCCTCATCACGCCTATCTGAAAGAAGTTCTCAAATTAGGCTAGATCGGAATTTGCGACTATTGTTTCTGAAAAAGGCTGTAGCATGATTTATTACTGTGAACTAATGATCTCAAGTTGAGAATGAAGAGGGTAACGCTGAAAATACTGGATTCTTCACTGAAAGAGGCTATTGGCGGAGAATTCACTCTATTCCTACACGACAAAGCGAACATCCTTCATCTCTTGAAAAAGATAGACGCATGTAGAAAAGGACGGTTCTTCATTAAGAACTATCCTGAATATCGCACTTTACTTCACATGACTTGGAATCCTCTTCAAAAGAGGTTCTACAAGCAAATCGCTCTATCGGCGTATACTGAAGATCGTGAGTTCTTTGAAGTAAGAAAAAACCCGGAACTCGCCTTGCCTAGTAGTTTGACGATTTTTCTCGGGCTCGGGCTATGTAAATCTGAGGCAGAAGAAATCGTCGACTTTGAAACATTCAAACGGGAAGTGGCGAAAGGACTACTGTAATGAATTAGATTGGCATTATGTATTCTTGGCCCTTTCCTTCAGGGGAACCCACCAACACTCTGTCATATCTTCTACCTGTTCGATTGTCGATAACGTGTTCAAGTTTTCCCTTTGCTTCAATCATTACATCGGTTTCTGCTAGGCTATCATAAAGTCCTTCGTAAGAAACTACTTTTTCGATGCTTGTCTCAACCTCGTCTTCAATCTCAACCTCTCTGACCTCATACACTGCTGGAAGGAATATGCTGTCTCTGCTGTCAGAAACAACTGCTCGCATTGTTACTTTTCCGGCAGGATAGTATGTTTTGTCTCCGTATCTCTCCTCTAGCTCTTCTTCTAGCTTTATGGGGTGCAAGGAAAACGCGGTGTCGCTAAATGTGTCGAATATGCATCTATCAAGGTATTTTTCACTGCATAGCTGTTCTCTGTTCCATAGACAGTGATGTCCATGTCTGAGAAGGCTGGGTTGTGGATGTCTAGTAACACTGAACCTGTGATGCCAAAATTGTCTTTTGGGATTTCGCTTAGTTCCGACAGTATGGAAGTGAAGTGTACAACTCTTTTCTGTAAAGAGTCGAGGCGCGGCTTTTTGAGAAGCTCTTCAAGCTTCTTTTCAGGCTTGAAGTGTTTACCTATGTGTTTTAGCGGGATAGCACTCATAGTTACCTTGTAGACCGGGGAGAAAAACAAGTAACCGGAATAGTTACTTTTTAAGTGTTCAAAGGTTTCCAGCAAGCTTGGTATGGTATAAGCTTGCATGACACGTTTGAACCTGTCTTTCACCTTTCGCCATTTGCCCTCAGGATCTGGCAGGTATTTGAGATAGCTAATTACACGGTCATTCGGATGGTACGGGCCTACAACGCAAAAGAAGAAGCCTTCCTTTGTACTTAGAAAGTCGCGGTCCCTGAAGCCTCGTTCTTTCAATGGACTCACTTTGCCAGCACCATGAAGTCTGATGGTTTCCCGCCTAGGAGAATTCTAAAAGATGTGGTCTCGTTTCTCTTCTCCACTTTTTCCACTTTTCCTTGGACAATCACCGTTTCATTTTTTCTTGCCTGTTCACAAAATCTCCCCCGAAAAGACGCGATTTCCATAATACTTTCTACATGGATTCCTTCAAGCAACTGCACATCGTCAATTGAATAGCGACAAGGTGTGAATATGGCTTCAGAATCATCTGAGACCGTTGCTTTGATCTTGGCGTAGCCAACATCTCTGTAGATTACATCGCCGTAACGTTCTCCAATCTCGTTCCGATTTTTTATACATCGTATGTAGAAGTCGCGGTGCAGAAATTTGCCCTGCAAGGTCTTTCTTGATTCTGTCTTGACAAAATCGTCGAATGATACTTTTGTGTCTCGGGAGCGGAAATCGTAAAGAGTCCTTAGTTCTCTTTCTGTATACGATCTTACTGGAGCTTTTTTATCTCTAATCAGCGATTTAAGCATCTTACAGATTAGGATACAGTTATCCCTTCCATAAACGATTGGGTCAATGTCCGACTCAGGCGTATGCAGCGTTGCCAAAAGTGAACCAGAAATGCCCAACTCATTCCAAGGAACACTTGAAATCTCAACCAAGAACTCAGCGAGACGCAAAGCATCTGTTTCTAACTCGTCTAACCGGCCACCCTCACGAAGCTCCTGTAGGCGGCTAACTGGACTATAATGCTGTCTTACATCTTCTTTTAGGACTTCACACAGTCTTTCGCCAAAGACAGGATCATAGACTAGATATTGAGGGAACCGCTCCTTGACAAGCTCGTATCGTTCAAGGAGAGCATAAACCTTTCTATAACCGTCACCCTTTCTCTTACGGTCTCCGTGAGAGCTAAGGACAAAACGGGGGAAGGCGACTATCCTGTCTGGGGGGTGAACTAGCCCTTTTACG
>CAYGBS010000092.1:3242-6396 GCA_964348215.1 uncultured Candidatus Bathyarchaeia archaeon | reverse complement strand
AAAGGAAGTGGTTGTGAACCACAGAAAGTTTACGCTACCAGTTGCCAAACCTATGCTCAACACGGATTTGTTGATAAACGTTCCAAAACTGAGAACCCATCGACTCACCAATGTGACTTGTGGTTTAAAGAACATGTTTGGAGCAATCGCTGTACCGCGAAAAATCGTTTATCATCCTAATCTTAATGAAGTGATAGTGGGAATAAATAAACTCATCAAACCGCATTTAACCGTTGTAGATGGAGTCATCGCGCTCGGGAAAAACCCTATCAGAATGGCTTTGGTCCTGGCAAGTGAAGATCAATTGGCAGTGGATGTTATTGCGGCAAGGGTGATGGGATATAATCCGCGACGAATCCGCCACATGACGCTTGCAAGAAAAGAGGGCGTCGGTTACTTCGAAAATATCACGGTAGAAGGCGTCGAAGACCTAACTGATTTTTCGAAGATCTTTCCTAAAGAGAATTATTTTGTTTTCAATTTGTTGTGGCGATTGGAACTTGCAGCCCTTGGTGCATATCTTAAACTGACGAAGGACACGAGACCTCCGGTTCTAGATCACTGAAAAATGTTGAGAGGGAAACAAGTCATGTTGGAAATATGGGAAATTTTGCGTATCTTGTTGTTTTTTTCATGGGGAATCCCTCTGTTGATTTTTGGACTATATGGAGTTATTCTCCTCTATTATGGAAAGCGAGGAAAAATAGAACGGCAAGACAAGAGTGAACTCGGAGAGGATAAAAAATACGAACCTCTCGTGTCAATTGTAGTTCCAACTCATAACGAAGAGTCGATTATCTCAAGAAGAATTGAAAATCTCCTAACCCTCAGATACCCCCAAGAAAAGCTCGAAATAATCTTTGTCGACGATTCGAACGATTCCACTCCAAACATCATAGAAGATTATTCGAAAAGATTTCCTTGCTTCCATCTTATGAGATTTCGTAAACGTATGGGTTATAGCCCTTGTTTGATTGCCGGATGTGAAGCAGCCCAAGGTGAAATAATAGTCTTTGCCGAAGCTGGTTCTTTTCTAGACACTCAGGCGATACCATATCTTGTATACAACTTTAATAACCCGAATATTGGGGTAGTAAGTGGTAAAGATGTGATTCTGAATGTGGATGAAGAGGTAGGAAAGTCAGAAGACCTGTATCAGAAAATTTATAATTTCGTAAGGAAAGCTGAAAGCAACATGGACTCCACTATTTATATGAAAGGTAAGGCCGCTGCCGTGAGAAAGGACTTAATAAAAGATTTGAAAGATCTAGAAGGGTGTCCTGGAACGGCGGATACGGCAATCGCTCTATTCGTACGGAAGAAAGGATACAAGTTCATATATGATCCGCGAGTCCAATTTTATGAATATGCACCCTCAACCCGCAGAGGAAGAATTCGACAGAAGGTGATTAGAGGGGCGAATCTGATTAAGGTATTGTGGGAATTCCGAGGCATGTTTTTCAAACGTAAATATGGTAAATTCGGTATGATAACACTGCCCTTTAGCTTCGCAATGCTTACACTTGCTCCTATATCCTTACTTGCAGGGGTTTTCTTTCTCATTTTACTTACGCTTATCAACCCAACTTTTTCCTTTATGATGTGGATTGTCATAGGATCGTTCTTTTTACTGACCTTGTTGTACTCGAAGCAAATCGTGTTTACTTTTCTAGAATTTGAGTATAGCCTTCTCAAAGCGCTTTATGAAATATTTTTCGTGAAAAAGACACATGATCAGATAGACAAAGTCGCTTCAACGAGAAGATAGGCGCACACTTACCCTTCTCTAATCGACAAAAACCACGCACCGTGAGAAGGTAGTTGTAGTTCATGGAGGAAAATAGATGTGGGAAAATAGAACAGTATTAGTGACCGGTGGAGCCTCCTTCATTGGTAGCCATCTGGTGGATTCTCTCCTTAGGAAGGGAGCAATAGTTAAAGTGGCGGACGATTTCTCCAGTGGAAAGCTAAGCAATATCGAGTATCGTCTAGAAAAGGATAGTTCAGGTGCTTGGACGTCAGACAGACTTTCTGTTTGGCAAGGAGATCTCAAGGAAAAATCCTTTGCCAAATCTATGATGAAAGGCGTAGATGCGGTCTTTCATCTGGCGGCCTTACATGGAGGAAGAGGGTATATCCATACTCACCCTGCCCAGTGTTGCACTAACATGATATTGGATCAACTTGTGTTTGAGGAGGCTCATAGAGCAGGGGTGGATAGAATTTGCTTCGCTAGCTCAGCTTGTGTATATCCATCCTATCTTCAAGAGGAGACGGGTTCTTTATATTTACTTAAGGAAGAGGATGCGAACCCGTTTGTTAGGGATAAAGCCTTCGCCGATTTGGAGTATGGATGGGCCAAGTTGATGGCGGAGATGGCTTTGAATGCTTATCACAGGCAGTACGGAATGAAAACTTCATCGGTGAGGATTTTCACCGCTTATGGCCCCAGAGAGAATGAGACCCATGCAATCATAGCTTTGATCGCTAAGGCGCTAATTAGGATGGATCCTTATGTGATCTGGGGGACAGGAGAGCAGGATAGGAATTTTACATATGTGCAGGATATAGTGGATGCCATGATTCTTGCTGCGGAGAAGATCGAGGATGGCTCTCCGGTTAATGCTGGCAGAGACGACAGAATCACGGTTAATCAGGCAGCTGAGTTTATCTTTAGCATTGTGGGATGGAGACCTAGACAGATTAAACATGATCTGGCCAAGCCTCAGGGGGTTGCATCTAGAGCAGCGGACCTAACTGAAGCAAGAAGGCTCTTGGAATGGGAACCTAGAGTATCCTATATGGACGGATTCAAGAAAACTGTTGAGTGGTATTTCGCTAACAAAAATGAGCAGGATTTAAAGGCTAAACTTGACAGGCTTCTTTTGGAACGCTAGAAAGTTCGCGATTTATTGAGCAAGAGTGTGTTAGACTATGAGAGTTTGTTTCATATCGTTTGAGTATCCACCCAACGTTTTTGGTGGGCTGGGAGTATATGCGGATCAACTTGTCAAGGGGCTTAATGACAAGGGAATTGATGTTTTGACTGTGACAAGAGGAGATAAAAATGTCTATAGTGAGAAAATCTTCAGAATTCTCACCCCCGATGTACTATATTGGCGGCGCCTTTTTTTCACAAAAGAAGCTACTACTC
>CAYGBS010000092.1:1426-3232 GCA_964348215.1 uncultured Candidatus Bathyarchaeia archaeon | reverse complement strand
ACATTTGAACGGAGCCTACCCCATAGTACGAGGTCTCAAACTTCCAACTGTCTGTACTTTTCATGCAACTAATATCACGCAAGTCAGATCGTCACTTCGGATGTTGGGCAGCATAAAAACACCGGGAAGCATTTCTGCACTGGTATTAAGAAACCCCGTTGGGATTCTATGTGATATTCTCTCTGCTCAACTGTCCGATAAAATCATTTGTCCAAGCCCCAGTATAGCAAGAGAAATACAAACATATTGTTTCGTCAATGAAGAGAAACTTCATGTTGTTCCTAACGGAATTAGTCTAAAGGCTTTCGATAGAGTAAAAGCATTTGACTCTACTCTATTGGATAAATATGGCATTGAAAAAGATAATTTCGTATTGTACGTGGGGCGGCTTATTTTCTTAAAAGGAGTAGATTACTTAATCAGGGCATTTGGAATCGCCCGAAAGGAGTGCAAGGACCTTAAATTGGTAGTCATGGGAAGTGGACCTTGCGAACCCCATTTAAAAGACATCGCTAGCAACATAGAGGGAGTTCTTTTCATTGGACATGTTGACTCTCCCAACATTAAGAGACTCCTGTACGAAAGTTGTCTTACTGTTGTAGTTCCGTCAATGCATGAAACTCTACCTACAGTAGTAATAGAAGCTATGGCTCATGGCAAGCCGGTCATAGCCACTGATGTTGGTGGAAACCCCTTTATGGTAAAGAATGGGAAAAATGGCTTTCTGGTGAAGCCCAAGGATACTGAAAGCATATCGCGGTTTATCAGAATACTCTACCAGAACCCAGACTTGAGAAAAAAGATGGGTGCGTACGGCCGGGAACTGGTGGAAAAAGAATTTTCATATGAAAAGATGACAACTGAAACGTTGAGAGTCTACCAGTCATTATTATGATACGGTTACTGAGAAGAACTAATTGGAAGCGCCCGCTGTCGCAAGACGAGACATTGGAAAAGCTGGCGAAAATCGACCTTTCAGCGCGCAATTCTGGATTGTTGCGTCGCGCAGAACTGAAGCTATAGAGATGCTAACATTGGACAAAAATCTAGTTGAGAAGAGAAAACAGCTTAACTTCTATAAGAAACGGACGCGCGCCCAAATTCTCCATGAAAATCTATCACGGTCCAGTATTGTTAATCGACGGCTAGAGACCATAATTGACCTCGCTGGTGTTGATGATGAGAGTACAATATTGGATGTGGGATGTGGTAGTGGATTCACCTGCGGTTTCTGGGCAAGAAGAGGTCATAAAGTAATTGGCATAGATTTATGCCGTGGCTTGCTTAGATTTGCCAAGAAAGGCACTGTTGGAGATGGGCCCTCTGGGCTCAAAGACTATGTCGTTGCCGACATGGAACATCTACCGTTTAGGTCAAACAAGCTTGATTTTGCAGTGGGCATTGCAGTATTACACCATGTGCCCAAAGATGTAGAAGCAATTAGAGAAGTGAAGAGAGTTCTTAGGACACATGGGAAAGTCGCCTTTTCGGAACCTAATGCCATCAATCCCTACCTTCTGATCAAAGGTCTTTTTTACGTCTTCTTTCGGACACATGAACATATGATCTCCCGAAGCATCAAATGGCGCTTCGTAAAGATTTTTAGAAATTTGGACTTGAGAAATATATGTGTTAAGAACGTCATATTCACGCCACGAGGAACTAATTCGAAAATTATTAGCTGTCTTTTAAACATAGAGAAAAAATGGCAGAAGCAAAGCATTCTCAGCAACATATCTGCGTGCTTTGTAGTTGTTGGTGAGAAATAAAAGCACGATGCTTGAGTCATCTTTGTATATTCGCCCA
>CAYGBS010000092.1:0-1386 GCA_964348215.1 uncultured Candidatus Bathyarchaeia archaeon | reverse complement strand
CGAATCGCCGCGGCGAGATCAGGGAGCGGTGTCGACTTGGAGAGAAAGCCGGTGTCAAGAAGATATGTACCATGTGAAGATAAATCGGTCAACGAGCAAATTGACTCGCAGCTCCAACTAGTAGCGAAGACTATCTTGAAGAATATGACAAATGTCAGGTCAATTATCCTTGCAGGGGGATTCGGTAAGGGTGAAGGAAGTTTCAAGCTTACGAAGGATGGAAAAGTGAGGTGTCTTAGAGATTTTGATATCGTGTGTATCGTTGATCGCAAACCACGTTCAAAAGCTGTAGAGAAACTCCATGACCTTACATACAAGTCTCTGGGGCTGAAAAATCCCAAATCTTCTGTCTATGGTCGCGCACGGAATTTCATGATTGATATAATATTCCTTCGGAAAGATGATCTTATATATCCGGACGTCTACTTTTATGACTTGAAGGCTGCAAGCCAGATTCTTTGGGGAGAAGACGTTAGGGACTTCATTCCATGGACCAAGAAAGATGTGCCTTTGTCGAGTGGGCTTCGACTTTTGCTTGAAAAGGTAACCGGCCTGCTTGGCCACTTTTCTATTGCCTATGTGCAAGGGAAGACAACTACATATCGGGAAAAGGAAGTGCTAGTTTCTGAGTGCCATAAAACATTCATCGAGATAGGAACGGCCCTGTGTATCCTTGCCAGAAAATATGAACCGAGATACCGTCAACGAGCCAAGGCTCTAGCGAATTTCTATGCGACTCAATTTCCTGAGTTGGCTCGAGTTTTACCAGAACTTCCAAAGAAGGTAATTCAATACACCGGTCTCAGGCTAGGATCCTACTCGCTGGTGGATTACGAAGATCCTGTTGAGTTGTGGTTCTCTGCGCGAAATTACCTGAGAGAAGCATTGAACTTCTACCTTAAAAGCTACACGGGAAAATCTTTGTCGGATTGGAACTCTCTTCCGAACCTCATGAGAGAGGTGGCGGGTCAGTACTACAAGCCTTTCCTTGATTCCCTTCTGCGGGCGAGATTGCACTTTTCGAGCAGATTCGTACTTGATGTTGCAAACTTCTTGTATCAAGGTTTGACGAACCTAGACTATGCTTATGTAGTTGCATTGAAGAGGGGACTCCCCTAAGACCACTACTGAGATTGAACGTCTCTCCTTCACTGAAATACTTTTCAGCTGGCGCTATGCTACTCCTTTCGCTCAACAGAGATGCAACCATAGAGAAGGGCCTCTTGAAGAGTGCAGCAGAAGAATTGCGCAACTGTATCACTGTAGGACTTTCTTCGTTTGACGCTTTAGGCTGGGAAGAACTTAGGTGTCGTTTCTTGAAGGCGCGGAGCCTTTACAGAGGTTATCACTTTGTCAAATAGCCAACCCAGAAACACGGTACTGTTG
>CAYGBS010000091.1:0-6482 GCA_964348215.1 uncultured Candidatus Bathyarchaeia archaeon | reverse complement strand
AAGCTTGAGTAAATCTTTTCCAATTGTCATATTTTGCTTTATATGTGCTGCATGTGATGTGCGGCACTCCTATTGAAGCTAGCTCTTTGATGAGTTTTCCAAGTTCCTCGTTAAGGAGCGGGATTATTGGATCGATGCGGGTGGATGTCGGAACTCCTTTTTTGATCAGTTTCTCTATTGTCTTCAATCGCCTTGAAGGTGATGGAGCAAAAGGCTCAAGGGCTCTAGCGACTTTTTCGTCTTCTGTAGTCATGCTTATGGAGACCATGGATGGAACTTTTCTAAGCAAGTCGATATCTCTTGTTACAAGTGTGGACTTTGTCACTATCTGAAGTTTGCAGTGTTGTCCTGTAAGGATGCGAAGACATGCTCTTGTTAGACCCAAGGGCTGTTCCATAGGGGGATATGGGTCGCTGGAATTGGCGATAGAGATTAGCTCACCATCCAGTTTTGAGGCTTCCCTCTTGAGTTTTGAAACTAAGTTCTTCTTTGGCCTACAGTGAAAAAAGTTGGGGATGTAGGAGCTAGCGTAACAGTATACACATTTATGGGGGCATCCTGTGTAAGGATTTAGAGTTAGCTTTTTTGGGCAGGTGCAAAGTTTTGATTCCCAAGGATCGAACGGTGTGATTAACATCTGTGGTACATTTAGAGAAAACATTCAAGCATTTAACTATTGGCAACTAGTGCGGTTTTGCTAAAATCATGACTACTCCTAGAAGCACTAAGGCTAGACCACCGACTGCGAAAAGGACAGGATATGTTAACCCTGGACTTGTTGTAGTCGCGTAGACTAGTATTGCGCCGATGAGAATTGTTAAGAGAGCGAAGAACTTCTCTGCTATTGTAAAACCTGCTGAGTCTCCTTCTCTGCTCACATCGCAACACCTTTGAAGC
Organism: uncultured Candidatus Bathyarchaeia archaeon; assembly: GCA_964348215.1. Classification (GTDB taxonomy): domain Archaea; phylum Thermoproteota; class Bathyarchaeia; order Bathyarchaeales; family SOJC01; genus CAYGBS01. The sequence goes on along the minus strand of CAYGBS010000091.1, from coordinate 5,585 downwards.
TAAGGTTTACATATCATTATCTAGGTTTTATTTTAATCTTCTCAGAGATATATCCCTGCCTATTCTGCTGCTTCTAATTTTGACGGCAAGTATTCATCAACAATATATGTGAGTCCGTAACGGCTGAAGGCCTCTTGCTCGGCCTTTTTTCGGATTTTCATAAAGGTCTTGATTTCTCTTTGCCAAAGCTTGTCTTTGTAGCGTGGATCTCGCTGCAGTTCGTGAAGTCGTTTTACGTCGATCTCTGTCAGCGGATTAGTTGGCAGCTTGTAGTTAACTATGTCTGTTGCCCAAACCCCGCTCCACTTTGCGTCAGGTGTTGTCAAGCCTCTAAGATGCGCAGCATTGGCTGAACCTGAAATTATAACCATGGCTATGTGCATTCCCCATGGGTCACCGTCTGTCAAAATGTAGACAGGTAACTTCAACTCCTTGTTAAGTCTGCGAACAAAATGACGTGTGGCCCGAGGGGCCTGTCCAGCAGTCAGAACAAGTAGTGCATTGTGCTTTTCATGAACATTTTCTTCGATGAACCTCGTGAATAAGCCGCCTTTCTCAATGGCAATCACCTTGTCTGCGCTGGTCTTCACGAACTCGCTGTATGTTAGCGCTGGACCGATCATCAACCCGTCTGGGTGTGAAGTCATGTTCATTCGTCTTCCTTCATAGCCCGGAATGGTGTATTCTATTGTTAAGTCGCCGAAGACGGCGGAACGTTCTTCTGGAAAGATGTTGAAATCTTCTCTAGCGAGACCGATGACTGTCTCCAAGTCTGTAATTACGTTGTCTGATTCAGACTGATCTTTGAAAGACATCTGGTAGGCCTGAGCTGAGTAGTAAACGTCTCTGAGTGTTGAAGTTTTCCGTTGCGTTGATAGTTGATGGGCGAAAAATGCTGTCCAAACGAGCTGCGTGAAGGGACGGATGTGACGAATGTTTCGGGCGCTCCGTTTGACTCTCCGTTCTCCCAAAATGTATTGACGAACTTCAGGGCTATAGTAAATGTTCTCTGTGGAACGACTCGGCATCTTAATCCATGGAAAATCTCCTTGCTCTATCTGGCGATAAAGTCTTTCACCGAAATCTTCCAAGTCTACAGCTACTTCTTTCTTCTTGTCTAGGGCTGAAATGCTATTTCCTCTTTTCTTTTTGTCCAACCTTGTTCACGCTCTTCAATAACTCTTCGATATCCGGTTGTTTTTCTTTGCCAGCCAACTCTGTGGAAAACCTGGCGATTTTCGGCAGATATTTCGAGAAAACACTTAGCCGCCTCTTCTCCCTCTCCACGTGTTCACGTTTTGAAAGAAACCGTTTTAACCTTCGTGCAGCCTTTCGTATACCGTTTAGGATCTCTCTTTTAACCTCCGGTCTGTCTGCGATGAACTCTTTGCCCACAGTTTTGTACGGGATTTTAGTGCTGCAAATATGGACTAGCACGGCTATAGGCATATCTGCGGATACTTTGTATCTTCGCCAGTTCAGATTCTTGACGACACGGAATGAAATATCGCTAGCTTCATCGTAAAGGAGAGGAATGCGGTTCGCAAAGCGATAGACCATAAAATCGCTTTTCTTTGGAATCTCTCCACCGTAGGCTATGGCCGTCTCAACAATGAAAGGATGACCTGCGTAAGTGGAAGGTTTGCGTTGGCAAACCGCGGTAAACTCGGGTTTCAACTCCTTCAAAATTCCAGCTCTTAAGAGCTCTTTTCCAAGAGGGGATAGACAATTGGCGCTTGGCGATCGGAATTCTTCAAAGCGCTTCATCATTTGGACAAGTTTCACAACGTCTTGAGGGCCCAGCTTTTTTGGATTTTTTGTCTCAAGGATTCCAGCGAATTCTAAGAATTTGCTAGCTATCTTTTCACTCACTCGATGGAAGTGTGTTTTCATGAAATCTAGCATGTTTCGATGTGGCGAAATTTGCACGAGACGTTTAACCGTTTCAACATCCACACCGTAGGGGTGGGGCAATGTTTCCTTTGGAGGCGGTGGCATTTTTGTTGTTATGCGTGTAAACTTGTACAAGCGTCCTTTGGGATCTACAAAGGTTATGTTTGCATAAGGATTTACTAGAGCAGTCTGCTTCAGGTATTCCAAGATTTTTGGCATGGCGCGGAAATATTCGCCTTCCAGATGGAACTCGACAATTGTTCCGTGCCATCGTTCTTTATTCATTAAGACTTTGCGTTCTAGGATAATGGGTCTGTTCTTCTGAATGTCAATCATTATCTTGTACTCGTAGACCTTTGTGGAGCCGGTGCTGGAGACTATGTAGGCTGGTTTGTGAGTGGTGATCTGTCCGTACAAGACTGCCATTGTACCGCCTAGTCCAAAGGTTCCTCGGGCTTGCTTTAACTTGTATTTGGAGCCGAAAAGCACTTGGCCGAAAGCTGAGGGAATGTGGCGTGAGGTTATTCCAGAGCCATTGTCTTGTACCCTAAGCTTGTATATTCCTGACTGTCGGCCTCCTTCGCCAAAGGTTAAACGGACGTAGACGTCTGGTGGGACACCGGCGAGTTCTGCAGCGTCTAAGGAGTTTTCTACCAGTTCTCTTATGGAGGCGAATATGGCGCGGGATGGATTTGTAAACCCCGCTATGTCTCGATTGCGATAGAAAAAATCGGCGGCGCTGATTTCTTCAAATACTTGGCTGACCATCCCGCCTTCTCCATTTTCCACTTGTTGAGGATGTATAATTCGTAGCATGCAAAATATATCTTTTTACAACTATCAAAGCAATTTTGTGCTGTAATCTGGGTTTTCGGGTTACTTGCCGTCGAAATGGCGCTAAAGAAGCATGTATCTAGGCGCTTTGCACTTCAAGATCTCTCGTAGGGCTTCTTCCAGAGCTCCATTCTCTTTTTCTTCAGCGTTCTCCTTTTTGCGTGCAGAAATTTGTACACTGATGTGTGTAGTCTTCCACCAATGAACATTTCAACAGCTTGCTTGGCTATTGCGGCTTCTTCCATGGCACCAATGATGCTAATCGTGTGCCCATAAACTGACACATGAGTGTCTGTTAACTCCTCAATAATCCTTCTGGTCTTTCCTTCGCTGCCGATAATCCTGCCGCTCAACTGTTTAATGTTAGACTCTGACGTTCCAACAGAATCTCTAAGATCGATAACTATTAGCATGGTCTCTTCGTCGTCTAAAAGCCTTCTAGTTTTCTCTGGAGAGAAGCCTCTGCCGATTGCCAAAACGGCTTCTTTTGCTCTAAAAAGCGTGGAAGGGTCGGTGGTCTTAGGGGAAAGAATGATGTTTACATTGCCGCTTTCGCTGTCAACTGAAAGCTGTACTCCCAGTTTCCTTTCAATGAGCTCCTTTGTAGATGCATTTGGCCCAATTAGAGCACCTATACGGCTTTTCGGAATTTTCACAAAGGTGCTAGGTCTCGCCATTTCTTCTTACGTTCCTATGCATTCTTGGTAGTCCTTTGTTTTGCTGTCATTTCTGCAATCCGCGCCACTAGTTAATACATGTTTTGTTTTTCGTCGTGTTTTTGGACAGATGCGTCTCAAGGATCTTTGCATTCTCTGTCTATGACAGGATGAAGGCTCGAATTGCCTCTCTTTGAGGAGGTTCTCAGGGCTTCTTCGGAGTCAGCTGAGGAAACAGCTTCTTTAGGCTGTTGTGGATGCTTGTTTTCAGCTTAGTCTTCTCCCAAAGCATACGGCTGCCAACGATAAGAGCGGATAAGCCATAATCCACGTCATAGAATATAGCTCACCGTAGTAATTATGGAATAACGACCAATCACCATGATTTACTGCAATTATGAAAATCGTTGCTCTTTTCATCAGAACTCGTGTAAGCAACCGAAACACTCTAAATCTTGAGCTTTCTTCACCAGAGTCAGCAGTCATCTTTTTTCCTTTTCTCCATCTATAATAGAACGCGAGTACATGTTACATTTTCTGTTTTTCTGTGACTTTTCTGTACATTTCGTCCACCGGCAACACTTGCACGCCTTGCCTTTTGAAGTATCTATTCAGGTTTTGCAGATCTCTCTTAAGAAACTTGATCGCCATTGGGTGGGACAGGAGCACGGCTTGTGCCATGTCGAAGAGAATTGGTTTACCTCTCCAGATCATAATGTTGTATTCACTTATGTCTCCGTGAACCAGTTCTGCTCTGTGATAAAGCCTCCTGATGTACTTCACAAGTACATTGTAGACAGATTCAGCATTCTTAGGCGGCAATTCCCTCAATTCTGGAGCGGGATCACCCTCTCTGCCTATAAACTCCATAACTAATACATTCTTTCTTATCGCAATAGGTTTTGGGACTTTTACGTTCGCTTTTAGAGCTAGCTGCAGATTTTTAAACTCCTTCAATGCCCATGAGAAAACTAGCGACCGTGTGTCATGCTTAACATGCTTAAACCGGGGGTCTCCTTCAATGTATTGGAGTTTACCTTTTTTGAACCCGGCTGCAATTGTTAAGAATATCTTTATAGCTAACTCTTTTCCATCCCGGTCTTTTCCCCAGTAAACTCTCGCCTCTTTTCCAGCCCTTACGACACCGTAAATCTCGTCTATCACTCCCTTGTTTAAGAACTCATACACTGTCATAAGTGTCGATTTGTCGAAAACTTCTTCCAGAACCTCGTATTCCTCGCTTCTTTTTCTTTTGAACAGCTGTTCCTTTTCATATCGGTCCTCTTGCCGTTTGAGTCGCTTATCCACCCGTTTCCGATAAGATGGCAAAATTTCTCCTCACTTAATCGTCAGCATGCCTCTTTTTCGAAGCATGTCTGCCTGTGCCCGAGTGTAACGCCAGATAACATCGCCTTTTTTGTCGCTTTGAAAATCCCAAGGAGAAACCAAAACAACATCGCCTTCTCTGATCCAGACTCGCCTTTTCATTTTCCCTCGTATTCGACAGAGACGTTCATGTCCGTCTTGGCATTTGACTAAGACACGGTCAAAACCCAAAAGCTTTACAGCTATGCCTAAAACGTCTCCTGGAGCAGGCATAACGGCTTTGCTAAGTGCCTCTTCACTTAAGACCTTCTTTTTGCCCAAACAGCCACCTCAGAAATGTGCTGTTTCAGTCTAAAGGACGTAAGCGTTCCTTAAATATATTCTATCTACAATTTCAAGATTTGAGCGTGAGGGATGCCTTCAATTTCAAGAACAGCGTCCGGATGCACTAAGCCCTTTTCTACAGCTTTTTCGACAATTCTCCGCCCAACCATGTTAACGATAGTTGCCTGTCGGATCAGGTCCATAGCCTCTTCTATGCTCACCAGGGAGCCCTTGTAGAAGTCTTCGCGGATGTGGAAAACTATTTTTCCTCTTTTCAACGTTTTGCCTAGAATATCAGCGTCGCATATAGCCAAGAGGACGCATTTATCCCATCTTCGCAGGTTTACGTAGACATTCAAAGTCCTTTCGCTTCTATGGAGTTTAGACCGCCTTGACCGATGATTTTGCACCGCACGCTTCACATATCAAAAAGAAGAGTCGTCTCTCTTTTACGATTTTCGTATCTGGGCGTTTGCATACGGGGCAAACTACGAAGTTTTCAGTGTAGATGCTTACCAAGCGTTCAAGGGTGTTGTGGGGGAATTTTCCTTG
>CAYGBS010000090.1:0-6572 GCA_964348215.1 uncultured Candidatus Bathyarchaeia archaeon | reverse complement strand
TTTCATCCTCTATATAGCTCTCAATCATCTACCCATCTTCCCTCCTTTCATTTTTATGATAGAACAGAGATAAAAATTATCGTTTATGGAGATGTGCGCTCGCAAAGGGCAATTGACGAAGTAATTCTTGCTAATCTTGTTGCTTAACATGCCGCAGTGACTGCAGCCACCAAGCGCCCCAGATCATCATGAAGATTATCGCCGTCCAAAACAGGATGATAAGCAACTGCACTGCGGAAACAGCCATGTCCTCAAACATACCTCATCAACAAGAGACAGGATCGCCGCACCCTAAAAGCGAAATTCCTTCTTTCGAAATGCTTGAAGCCTCCAGAATAATTCGGTATAGACATATTGCGATCTTCGTAGTAACGCTTTATTATAGTGGATGCCTAAGGTTGTTTGAAGACCCCAAACTGGAGAAAGGAGAAGACGTCACGGAGCTGAGGGGAAGGCTCTCCTATCCCTCCTAAGGTCCCCTCAGCGATGAACACCTAAAGGGATTTTTTACGCTGCGTTAAATGAAGAATATCGTGTTCTGAATCTCTATAGAGGAACTGATCCAGCTTAGGTTTTCTATGATGTTGAAGAGTGGAGCTATCGTCTTGTCTGTATGCGCGTGCTGGACTGTTCTAAAGCTTGGTATTATAAAGTGCTGAGGCATTAACGTGCTTGGGAAACTTTGAAATTTGAAATTTGAGAGATTTCTTCTGGCCTACTTTCTCGTTCTGTTAGCGACGTTATTTCTGGTTGCCCTATCACCTAAACCTTTTGAGCCTGACCAAGAGCGTTTCGTTGATTTGGAAGATTTGCTTGCGCATATTGAAGATTTCTCTGGTGGAAAGATTAGGACGATAGGAACTGTGAGATATTGTTCGAGTTTTTTTCAGTACGAGGACTTTTGGCTTGTGGCTGACGAACAAGATTCTGGTGCAATTCCAGTTGTAGTGAAGGCAGAATTAACTGTGCCGTCTGAAAACGCTTCAGTAGAAGTCTCGGGAACAATAGAGTATACTGGGTTTGGAGAAGGGTTCTTTTATTTCGATTCAAGCTCGTGGATTCCTGCTGAAAACATCGTATGTGGGAGGGGTACTGTAACATTCCTAGATTTTGAAGGAGGATTTTACGGCATAGTTAGTGACGATGGAGAAGCCTATGACCCGCGTAACTTAGACAGGGAATTCCAGGTTGACGGATTGCGAGTCTTCTTTGAAGCAACGATACTCCGGAAAACCGGTAACGTTCATGGTTGGGGCAAAGTAGTTTCAATACGTTACATTGAGAAGCTTGAATAAAGCATGCATCTTCGCGCGCGCAGTCAGTTTCTGCAAAAGTGGTTGATTAGCTTTCTCCTTTGATCCAGCCTTTGATTCCTAGTTCCTTGACCGTTATCGTGACGGGTTCGGGCTCATGTGACTTGTACCTGCCCGTTTCATCAATGTAGAGGACCCGTGGCTTCATGACAAACGTGCCTTTAGACCGTGGCTTGACAACGATCTTTACATCTTCAGTCTTCAGCGGATTCAGCCTTTTCCCCTTCATGTCAATGTAGCTGTCCTCAACTGTGTAAATCTCAGGCATTTTCCCTATCTCAAAGCCTTCGGGGAGTATTTCCTGTACTTTGACTAATAGAGCTGGAGCCTTTCCGGCGTTGACTAACTCCACTCTAAACTCTACATCCTCGCCAACCTTTACCTCTTTCACTCTGAGAATCAATTTTGCCTGTATGTCTGCATGTTCAAATCTTTCAAGACCAACAGCTTGTTCATGGGTTGGAGTTGGCGTTGAAAAAGAGGTTGTTGCCGATGTAATGGTTGGAGCGTGTAATACTTCGGTTAGCGATGTGGCAAGTTGGCGTTCTTCCTTAACTCCCTCCAGAATCCTTCTGACTTCCTCGCTTTTCTCGGGATGTTTGGCCTTCATATATGAGCCAGCTGAGGTTTGGAGAAGCTTTTCAGCCATTTGATAATACTGCGCTTTCTTTCTTGGGTCAGTTTCGGTCTCGGCTTTGTGCATGTATATATAAGCATCGAAGAGCCTGTTGGTTGCTCTAGCATATTCGGAAGCGTCTTCGAAGCCTGCTTTAACATAGTAGTTTGCAGCCACTTCCATGTGTTTTTTGGCTGCTGAATACAGTGTCATGTCTCTAGTGTCTTCGAATCGCATTCCAGCTTCGAGCGCCTTACAGAAGCGACTGTGACCCAGAGCTAATACTTTGGCCTTTTCATCTATGCTGTATTCTTTGGATTTGTCGAAAAGTTGAGAGGCTTCTAAATAAAGATCAGGTGAGGCTTCTGCTTCTGCTCGTGTCATCATCTGCCAAGCCCTAGATAACTCAACTATGGGTCTTAACTCCTGGCGATCTGATTCATGTTCCATTACATCAGTTACTTTTTGAAATGTTTCGGCTGCAGAGCCATATTTTCTAGAGCTGGCAGCATGGTCGCCCTGTCTGTCAAGGATTTTAGCCTCTTCCAAGGCGATTCTTCCAAGACAATATTTTTCTCTTGCATCTGAAGCCTTTCCCAGCTCAGCCGCCATTTCCTTTTCATCTTTGATTTCGAGTTTTTCCAGTTTAGCCTTGATAGATTTCTTTGACTCTGCAAGCATCTCAGTCGCCTGTTGGAAAAGATCTCTTGCCTCTTCGGTTTGTTCTCTTCGACTCAGATCTTCAGCTTCCTCCACTAGAGCCAAGGCCAGATAATTATGGGTAAGATAGTTCCATCTCTCTGTTGATTCATGGAGGTTAGCGGCTTTCTCGTAGTGCTCTCTTGCTTGCCCGTATTGATTTTTTGCGTGGTAGTGTTTCGCTTTTTCGATTTCGTTCCATGCTTGCATGTAGGATGCGTGATCTTGATAGAAATCTTTCAGTTGGGGGATTTTCTCAGCCGCTATCAAATAGAATTCCGAAGCACGTTCGAATTTTTCTGCAGCTTTCAAGTGTTCTTCCAAAATATCCTGTGCCCTGGCAATCTTCCAGTAAGATTCCGCTATGAGGCTGACTAGGTCTAGCTTGCTGGCTGATTCGATGGCTTTCTCTGAGATTTTCATTACCTTTCTCAGATGTTTTGAATTGTTTGTGACCTCGTATAAGCGACTCAGCAGTACCCCATACGAATCCTGATACCCATATAGAGCAGCAAAAACCGTCATATCGCCCCTTTTCTCAATGTATGGTATTATTTTTCCGATAAGTTCTAGGCATTTCTCCTTGTCTGATACTGCATCCTCAAGTAGTCGCTTCTTAGCCTCTATGTCTAGTTCTAGATAGCCTAGTTCAGCCTTTATTTCAGCGAGATAATTACACATTACTCCGAGATCCCAGTAGTTGAAGGGGTTCCATTGTTCCAAGATTTCGGTGCTTCTTTTTCTGTTTTTCAGAGCTTTCTTCAATAAGTTTCTTTTCTTGTCAAGGTCGTGCTCCACACGAGCTCGCGCTTCTTGCGTTTTGCTTAGTATATGATGCATAGTTCGGATGATGGAGGGAAGATCTGAATCCTCAGCAATTCTCAGTGCTTCATTTCCAAGCTTCTCGGACTTCTGCAGAAATTCCATTTTTTTCTCTGGGTTAGTTTCCCATTCGGCTAGATGAAGATAATGCTCTGCATAGCCTCCGGGTAAAGCTATTACCCCTGGTCGTGGAGTCCGATACGCTATAATGGAGTAATGATACTGAGCCTTATCATAGAACTCCATGGCCTCTTGAGCCAGTTTCCTTCGTTGGTCAGGGTTCTCTGTTGCGATTGCTTTCCAATAAGTCGAAAACGCTAACCAATCCATCCCTGAACCTTTCAAGAAGTTATCTCGCGTCTTGTTGCCACATTTCAGGGCTTTTGCAAAGTGCTTCATACTTTCCTGTCCAGCCGTGTGGAATCCCAACCACATATGAGAATTGCCGACTGAGTAAGCGTCTCCAACCTTCTCCAAAAGCTCAACCGCTTTGCGTAGCTGTTGGATAACTCTTAAACGATATTGCTCTTTCTTCTCCGGGTCCTCAACGAAACATGCGGCGAAAAATGCTAGGCAAGGAGCTAAGGTTAAATGGGCTTTGGCGATTTCGTATGATTCGCCGAGTTCGGAGAGGGCTGCAATTGACTTTTCTCCAGATTGCACTCCTCTCGTTATAATTCTGTTCACTGCCTGTCTATCCCATTCGAGGAAACATCTAAGCCAAAACACGTTTGGAAGTTCATTGTATGTTTTGCCGTATTCTAGTTTGTTTCCCGAATCCCAGAGAGCCGTCAAGGCTTTGTTTTCCAACTCCAAACATTCATCAAGAAGCCTCCTTTTTTCCGAAGGCTCACACGTGAGCCAGTAACCAAGATACTTGGCAACAGCATCACAGCGAAACACCCATGCAGCCTTCTGCTCATCCGTCAGCCTTTCATAAAATCCGTGGGCTTTCTTGTATGCTTCAACCGCCTGTCGTATTCTTTCCTTAAACTCTTCTTGACTTTCAGCCTGAAATGCAGCTCGATAAAAACAGTAGCCTATCCGCTCCTGAATATCCCCTAGTCTCAGAGAATCCCTCTTTCCAACCGCGCTCAAAGCCTGTGCATAGAACTCTGCAGCCTCTGCCCAATCATACCTCTTCTCTTTTCCCTTCGCTTGATCAATAAGATTCTTCATGCGCTGGCTCTTAGACATAATTCGCAAACCACGTAGAAGATGTATCATGATTCGGAAAAGATTTTCGCATAGCTCCTGAAGCAGATGCTTCTTGGTGAGTTTCGGTTTTGCAAAAGGTTTTGTAACGTTCCTTTTTGCAAAACTATGTTGGTTTCAACAATGGGTATAGTGCGCGCGCATAAGACTGTGAATATCGCTCGTGACACGAAAAGGCATAAAAGAAGGAATGCTGTGGTGTATGTGAGGAAGATCTGAAAATGGGTGACCTGGAAACAGATCTCTAAAGAGTTTTCTTCAAAGCAGGCCAAAGAATCCCTCAGAAACGAAGTTCTCAAGGAAAAAGATGAAAACCAGACGAATGGCTTGAAGCATTCTGTAGATCATCGAGCTCTTGGCAAGCAGCTAGACCTATTTTCCATAGGCGAGGAAATCGGTTTAGGCCTAGTTCTCTGGCATCCGAAGGGCGCAGTATTACGTGGCATAATTCGAGATTTCTGGGAGGAACAGCACCTACAGAATGGATATCAACTCGTCTGTACGCCGCACATTGGTCGAGGGGAGCTATGGAAGACTTCTGGGCATTTGGATTACTACGCCGAAAACATGTATACTTTCGAGAAGGAAGAGGAACCTTACGTAGTTAAACCTATGAACTGTCCGTTCCACATCCAAATCTACAAATCTAAGCCAAGAAGCTACAGGGAACTCCCTGTCAGGTACGCAGAGCTGGGAACAGTCTACCGTTATGAACGGTCTGGAACTTTACATGGGTTGATGCGTGTGAGGGGATTCACTCAGGATGACGCTCACATCTTCTGCACCTCCCGACAACTTGATGAAGAGATACCCAGAATTCTGAGTCTTGCGGAACATATGTTGAAGACCTTCGGGTTCACAGAATACCGAGTGGAGCTTTCAACCAGAGACCCTGAGAAAACAGAAAAATACATGGGTTCAGATGATGCGTGGAGGTCGGGACAAGAGGTGCTGGCCAAAGCCCTGAAACAGAAGAGTATTCCGTTTACTGAGATTGAAGGCGAAGCAGTGTTTTATGGACCGAAGATTGACATAAAGATTGTAGATGCTTACGGAAGAGAGTGGCAATGCTCTACAATTCAGTTCGACTTCAACCTTCCGAAACGATTCAGTCTGACCTATAAGGGACCAGACGGTGAGAAGCACAGACCATTGATGATTCACAGAGCACTCCTCGGAGCTATCGAACGTTTCATAGGTATCCTAATTGAAAACTACAAAGGAAACCTGCCTACATGGCTTGCCCCAGTTCAAGTGAGAGTCCTACCGATCAGCGAGAAATATAACTGCTACGCCAAAAAAGTTCATCAAGAATTGGCTGCCTATGGGATAAGGTCAGAACTAGATGAAGGCTCCTCAACCCTTAGTTACAGGATTAGGGAAGCTGAAACCCAGAGGATTCCATACATGGCGGTATGCGGAAAACGCGAGATTGAATCCAACACTATAGCTGTCAGAAAGCATGGAAGCAAAGAAACCAGACTGTCTACAGTTGAAGCATTTGCCGAAACTATCATCAACAAAGAAGAGTGAATTCTGCAAAACATTGCTTAAAAGCTGCCTGAATCCTGACACATTTTTGTGGGCCGGTAGATCGATTGTTGCGGAAGCTGTAGAAACGTCTTAAGGGGCAGATAGAATGATGACTGGTAAGCTTGGGTTCTCCATTTTAGTCCAGAGAAGTTTGACTGTGATTCTCATTCCAGTCCACATTCTACCTAGTCATGGCTCTCCTGAACACTGGCACTGCTATTGTCGTCATGACGACTCCAAATCCTATCAGCACTATGAGCTCGACAGTAATTATGGACACTCCCGCTCCAAGCACCATGACTTTCCTCATAGCATCGGCTAGGTAGGTCAGTGGAAGCGCTTTTGAGATGCCTTGCATGTACCAGGGCATCTGT
>CAYGBS010000089.1:0-6620 GCA_964348215.1 uncultured Candidatus Bathyarchaeia archaeon | reverse complement strand
CATAGGGGAAGAATTGAACAACGACCCATGTACGTTGTCCTCGCACAGTAGGATACTCTGGTGGAGCGTTCCACTCGAACGAGAGCATTTCCTCAGGTAGAAAGCTGAGTATCTTCAAGCCCTCACCGCCTTGAGAACCTTTCGGGGCGTCCAAGTTAAAGAGAAGTTCATATGATCCGCCTATGGCGAGTTCAATGTTAGCCTCTGGAGCAAAGAAGGTGACAGCTCCTTCTGCCATTGTCCAAGCCTCCCAGACCTCGCTCACAGATGCATTTACCGCTATTTCCTTTCGAATCACTCGTTGCTGCATCTGGCTAGAACCTTCTGATAATTCTCTGGGTTATAAACCCGAAACTTGCATTTAAGAACCTATCTAAGACCATTAATAGTGAATCTGCGTAAATGTAAAGAAGCTGTAATTTGCTGAGGGCTATATTGAGAAAGACGGGGAGTGTGCTGGAGACGTCTCCATGTGGGGAGGGTGTTAGCTGATATGGCTTTCTGGTTTTGTTAATTGCCGTTCTTAGTTAGATTACTCTCGCAAGAGAGGAATTTATCAAAGATCTTTAGGCTCATCGTCTTCCCTCTACTCAGCATAATTCGAGCAAAGAAGAGATAAACATTAAGGCCAATGAATGGAAGGAAAAACTTTGTAGAACTCTCTTAGAGGACTCATGATTCCATTGGTGCACGCTGGGTCGGAATAGTTTGCCACAAGTTATAAAAACAGTTGGATAGCAAGAAGGTCCTGAGAGAGAAAGTTGCCCAAAGAAGATGAGATGTTAGATGAGCTTAAGAAGATAAGAGAGCTGTTGACCCCAGCATCTACTCCGCCTCCTAAGAAAGGCATCTGGAATGAATTCAAAAGTTTCATCAAGAACTACAAGGTCATGGGTTTAGCAGTTGCATTTATCATGGGCGTCTATCTGGGAGCATTGGTTCAAGCACTTGTTGCGGACCTCATCATGCCAATTATCGGACTAGCCTTACCTGGACTGGACAACCTGGCTACAATGGAATTTCCAGTGGGAAGCCAAAGCTTTCTAGTGGGACATTTCATGGTTGCATTGATTACATTCATTATCGTAGCCTTGGTAATCTTTCTGCTAGTCAGAGTCTCAAAGAGATGGGGCATAGATTAACACAGCAATTACTCCTCCTTTTTATGTTCAAGCTAGCCAGGCTGGAGTTTCCTATAGGCCGTAGAGATGGATGGGAAATGGAAGATTCAGTATCCTTATATCTCAGTTTTGAGAGTGTTAGTTGAAAATGGAGGGACAATTTGATGAGTGAATCTAAGAAATTTGAATGTTGCGGTCAAACCTTCAACACGAGAGAGGAAATGGAAGCGCATAATAAGAAGCATCACAAGTCTTGTAGCTGCGAATAGCCAAGATCTTTGATGTTAGTATTATGCGGACAAAGGCGCATAAACACCTCCTTCTTTTTTCCTGAGCTTCTTTCAAGTTCGTAGGCAAAAAAAGCTCTTCAACGTGCTTGAAAGCTGCCTCAACAGTTTCCGGCTTACCGGAATCAGACTCCGCTGTTTCTACGCTAGAACTTCTTGGCAGCTTTACTTAGAGTATGACAACAAGCACGAACATCTGCCCCTTTGGCACATGGGGAGATAGTAAAAAAAGGGCGGTATTTGATGTGTTTTTTCAACCTGTTATTGCGAATCAGGCGTTTGAAGCAGGTGGCTGGGCGGGTTGTGTTTTGATCGAGAAGAACGCCACGATAAGGAGTATCAGAGCAATCCAGAGAAGTACAAAACCAACAACGATAATGGTCAAAACGGCGCCTATCAGGGTCAACAGTCCTACAGTGCCAAACATGTTCACTCCAGTCTTCTCGGAAAGTGTGGTGAATGATTTTCTTAGGAAAATGGCTGTGACAATACCGAATACGAAGAGCACAATCAGACCTCCAACGATAGCTGCAATATAAGGCCACAGAATATCCAAGGTCACTACGCTTTCCCAGTTAATGTTTTGAAAGGCTGTCGGGTCGCCCCAGTTGGCGACTTCGATGCCTAGATCGGTTAGCAAACCAACGGCTGCTACCGCAATTACAGCGACGAAGACTACTCCGCCTATTATCGCTATGATAATTCCATATAGTGCGTTGTTAAATATGCCTGACTCATTGTAGTGATTTGATAATCCTTTCAAAGCTATCAGTAGAAGTATTAGGCCAATTAGCCCTAACACGCCTGTGTAGGCGCCTAAGAAGGGCCCAATTGCCATCAATAATGCTCCTACGCCGCCTAGAATTCTGCTTGATTCTAAGGTCATAAGATTATCCCTCGCAGAACGGGTTAAGATCTTTGTGGATAAAAGTTTTTCTCAGGCATTTTCATGTAGGTGTAAAGCAGCTGATTGGGGTGGAAATTTCCTCGCTAGAAGCGCAATTACTCAAGGGACATAGCTATTCTTTGGTTATGTTGCTGACTCGCTGTTCTTGCTTCTCGGCGGCGGGTCGCATTTTATCTCGTCTATCGTTGACCTCTTCTCTAGGCGATGATGAGGATTTCGGCGCTGGATGTTTTGCTTTCTTTCAGGTTAAGATGTTGGATGGTTTCTTTTCCTGCGAATTATGGCTATTAGCAGAGTGATCTGAGGACAATCAAAAATCTGAAAGAGATCCTCTTTTCAAGCTAATTGAGACTCCTTCCTCTTTGGAACCCATAGTTCACTGGATTTCATTAAAGATTCATGGAGAAGAATTCCAGTTGATGCGTCCAGACTCAAGGCACTTGTGCTTTCTGAACTGCCTGTAGCCATTCATTCGGGTGACGTATTCGGATCCAGCCTTGATTAGCTGACTGCCCGCTTTAAGAGCGGCAAGTGGAAAAAACTGTTTCAGCACTCTTTAGAGCCTTTTTGACATGGTTTGAGTTGGTGCAGTCGCCTTTAAACAGTTCGACTCTTCTAGACATCGTGTTTGGCTGACTATTTGGAACTTAGAAGGAGGGCACAACGCAAACGTTCTTCATTCTAATTGCATGTTGACGTTTTCCTTTCTCTTCAGTTCTTGTGTGGCGACTCTTGAGAGCCACTGGGCGTCAAGTTGCTCTTTGCCTTCTTGTAAGATGTCTATGATGTCTTGCAAGTCAGTGCAGGGCATTGAGAATTCTATATTGGAATGGCCAGAGTAGGGCTGTCGCTTGAACGTGATCTTAATGTAACTATCGTTAGTAAGAAACACTTCAAGTTGTCCATGAATAGCGCCGACTTTGCCCCCTATCAAACCGCGGGCTAGAGGAACAGTTTTTGATTTTCCCATTACGCAAACGACCCATTTAGAGTATTGTTGTGTGGATTAACTTAAATCTTACGATTTACTACCATGTGTCGATTGAACCACAATCTGTCCTTCTGAGCGAAAGATTGATATGTTGTAGTGTATCTAAAGATAACAGATAACGACGCTGGACTTCAAGACATGAGGAGGATTTCGATTACGCCGATCAACAAGACTGTATATATGATGTGACGAAAGGAGCACCATGAATTTGGGACTAAGAACAGTCAAATTGGGCAAAAAGATGGAGTTAGAATACATACCATTCTCGGAACTCGTTATCCCATGGGATGTATGTGTTGAATCTAAAACCGAACCAGAACAAGGCGGCGGTGGCCACTCCAAACAACCTGGACCCCTAGCGTATGGAACGATAACGCCTGACAGCCTTAAAACACTGAAAACCATGAAACAGGACAATCTGGACTTCCTAAAAACCTCAATAGGTCAATTCGGCCTTTTGAAGCCCTTAGAAGTCGCGGAGTTACCCGAGCAGTTAGACTTCTTTTTCGGCAAGGGGAAATATGTGATAATGGATGGGCAGCGAAGATACTTCGCAATGAGAGAACTGTTGAGACTGCCTACGGAGCAGGACGAAAGAAGACGGAAGGAAAGCATGCGAACACGTTCTGGAAATGACAGCGTCGAGAAAGCAGAGACCCAAGCACAAGAACACCTCGAAAAGCTAAGCATCAGAGATTTCGTGTTGGTTCCGTGTTTGGTCTATCCATACAAAACATACCTGCAGATGGTCAGACACAGCACAGAAGGCAATAGAGTCAGTGAGAAGTCCTCAAAGATTTTTCTTGAAATCGTTGAGAAAATGCGTCAACAAGGAATCCCGGACCTGAATCCGGATGACTTGAGCAACCTTTGGGAAACACGAAACACTATCATGGAGGAAGAGCAAGCCATAGAGGAAACACTTCAGGAAATTAGAGCTTTGGAAGAAAGGGCCAACGAAGACTTGAGCCAAACCTAAAGATTAGAAGCGAACAAGCAGATGTGGAAGATCAACTCAACGTGATATCTTTGCTTCGTCTCTTGGATACTGATTGTTACTTCATAAGGTTTTTCCAGAAAAAGAACCAAAGGTCTACAGGGCTGGAGTGAACTTTGATCCTAGGCTTCGAAGTGGTGTTTGCGTCGATTGCCGCCATCTTGAGTATTTTGAGTTACAAAACTCTGAGAGCTATCAGACACCTAGGCGTGGGCAAGTCATTCTGGATACCGGTTTTCGTCTCAAGCGTCATCTTCTTAACAGGGTCTGCAATAACAATTTTCTATGAAATGGGTTTTTCTCTGACGACTCAGACCGTCGAAGTGGTACAGGTCAGCCGAATTCTTGCTCTCTGCACTCTGGTATGCGGCATCTACAGCTACTCCAGAAAGGTCAAAGGAAGCCTGAAAGAAGAGTTCTCTATCCCAGAGCAACTGTTCAAAGGGCGGCTCAACTTAGAGTCCCCTGATGAGGACGACCTGGAATTAGAAGCTCCTATCCGTGAAGAAAGAGGTCATGAAGGAAGAATCAAAAGGGGTCCAAAGAAAGAAACTGCTCCAGAATGCAAGCACCGATTGGGATATTTGCGAACACTTCCGAAAAACGCTTCTATTCCTCATGAGTGTTTAGGCTGTGACAGTATAATTGAGTGCAAACATTCCTTAGTGAAGACATTAGAGAACCGCCCAAATACGGCCTGATTCTGTCAACTGCAAGCGCGAGCACAACAAGATTCGTCTGTTCAATGGGTCCTTCTAAGCGCCTTTTCACTTTCAGTGCAGTAGACATCGTAAGCTTTAGTTTGCTTTTTCACGGGGATCAAGCGATCCCTCTCGGCGTTGCATTTACTGCTTACTTTCAAATGTCGTCATGCCTGATCGTTCCTGTGGCAGCAGAGGCAAGATGATTGAGTAAGCTCACGAGCGCGAAGGAAAGAAATGCGTGTGTAGGCAATGGGGTATTCAAATGCTTTTGGTTATTGAGGACCGTTGGGGAGCATTGGGCAGATGAAGTATTTGATCGGCGCACCTATGGTTAGGTGTCCGAGACCAGCGTGAGTCATCAACTGTTCTACCGAGGTTAGTTCAAAGTCAACGTAGCCGTCGTCATCTGTGTCGTGAATGCTCCTGCCGAGTTCAGTGAATGTGACTGGGATTACCTTCCATCTTCCACCGTTGTATCCGGGGTTTCCAGGGGCTGATTCAGATATTGAACGCTGACCCATCAAAGTGCTACCGTCGAAGTTGTACAAGGCGTCGAGAGATTTCGGGTTCGGCTTCTTGATGTCGCCGAGCAACATGGTGTCGAAGAGATCTCCATTATACCAGATTGCATCGTCAACCATCGTTGGGGGTTGGTTATCGGGTTGAAGTGCGTAAGAGGGCACGGTGAAAATTCCAATCATAAACATTAGCATTGCCATTGCGGACAAAACTGTCTTTTTCCTGTTAGATTTCATATGTTCACCTCCTTCCTGTCATCCAGTTTTTCAGAAGGTTGAAATGTGCTTTAAACATTTGTGACTGTGGACATACAGTAACATCGCAGTAACATCGATGTAGAGTTGAAGAGCATTTAATCTCTCTCGGAGTAAGCAGAGGTCTCTCTAAGTGTACGTCCGAGTACTCAAGAGGTTAGTATGTTTTATAAGGTGTAGGGGGAATATGCAGGAATTATGAAGAGCAAGTTCGTGCTTGCTATAATCATAGTCGTCATTGTAGTTATAGCTGGCTACTTTGTTTGGACTTATGTGAATCACTTAGACTACTTGAGCAAGACCATGCATGAGACGGATCGATGGGCAGTTATTCTGGACTCTAAGGGGGACATCACAGCTGTAGAATCTACAAGTGATGAGATCTGGAATACGCTTGAGAGTTTACATCAGAACCAGAGTGAAAGGTGGATAGGCGGCGTCGTAGAAGAGTACGATAACAGGTGGGGATTTCGCTTCAAACCTGACACAATTATTGTAGCACAGGTTACGATTGAGGGAGCTCAATCGAATATTCAAGGCATAAGTGGAGATCTGAGTTATTGGATCGATGTGTGGGCACGGGAAACTTATGTCTGGGCTAAGGTTGTAGAGATACATGGATGAGAGTTCTTAGCATCTGCACTCGGTTTTCAAGTAGAATACCGCCTGCTAGATGATTTTGGAATGCCTCTAATGAGAGGCTGGAAAGCGTTCTGAGTACTACAGACATGTCTTTTCCTGTATGGAACAGAACTCGTTCCAGTAGATTGTTTGTTCATGAAGTCTAATGCTTGACAAAGAGAGAGCTCTATGGCTAGACAGGTGTGCGTGCGCTCTCAG
>CAYGBS010000088.1:0-6647 GCA_964348215.1 uncultured Candidatus Bathyarchaeia archaeon | reverse complement strand
ACTGTAATGGTCAATTCAGGCGCTTGGCAAAGGCAAACTAGTTATCAGAGGAAGCTGGGTCTAGACCCCACGCCGGGTGTAATTCCAGTTGTTAATCTTCAAACCCTTTCCGTTTTGCCTATAGACTTCAGTGTCTAACTCTTGTAGGCTTCGATTTCAAACAGTTCGGAGTGAAGCCATCTAACCTTCCTAGATGATCGTCGTTCGAATACACTTCTCTTAAAGGACTTCGTGGTATTGCAAGGCTGATCTTTTTTGTGCGACCGTACCGACCTCTGCTAATAACCCTCGAATTCAGCAACCCAATTGAATCAAGCTCGCTTATGAGCCCGCTTACCCTCCTCTGTGTCAAGGGTGCCATCCCTATTTCCCCACACAGTTCCATGTATACTTCATATATGTCGCCAGTAATAGCCGAGGAGATGTTGGCCTTTACAAGTAGGTACACACTGTAGAGAACGAATTTCGAGTGTGGTGTTAAATTCGTCAGGGCGTCAATTACTCTATCATGCTCTATACGCTTCTCGGCTTTTCTAACGTGATCTTCGGTAATTACCTTTGCACTCTCTCTCTCAGCTACCTCGCCCGCTACTCGTAGCAGATCGAGTGCCCTTCTTGCATCCCCATGTTCTGCAGCAGCCAAGGCTGCACATAAGCCTAATGCGCCCTCGAGTAACAGCTCTTTACGAAAGGCTAAACCTGCTCGTTCCCATAAAATATCTTGAAGCTCAGAGGCATCGTAAGGTCTAAACATTATTTCCTCTTCGCTCAGGGAACTCAAGACACGTGGTTCTAAGAAATCTTTAAAGCGCAAATCATTGGAAATGCCAACTATGGAAACCTTGCTGTTGCAGAGGGACTGATTTATTCTTGTCAATTCATACAAAAGCACGTTGCCCCTAGCCTTGATCAGTTCATCGACTTCGTCTAAAGCGATGATGAGTGACAAGCTGAGAGCTTCCAGGCCCTTCTTAAAGCGGTCGAAAACTTCGCCTACCGCAAGACCAGTAAAAGGAACACTGATATTCAAGGTGTCACACAGCCTTGTAAAAACTCTGTATTCTGTCCCTGCTAGGCGACAATTTACATAAGCCACTTTAACGGGTGCACCAAATTCTGCCGCCTTCTGCATCAATCGATTCACCACGTATTTCATCACTGCGGTCTTCCCGGTTCCTGTTTTTCCATAAATGAAAATGTTTGAACATCTCTCCTCTTTCAGGAGAGGGGCGACAACTAATCCCAAATGCTTTATCTGTTCTTCGCGGTGAGGCAGTTTCTCTGGAATATAGTCATGACGGAGCACATCCCTATCTCTGAAGAGACTGTTATTGTTTAAGAAACGCTCAAAAACGGCATCTAGCATGTCTACTTCTTCTTTCATATTTACCTCCTCCTCCCTTCAGTAAACGCACTTGCAAAGCCTTGGTTTCAACTGGAGAAAATAAACACTTTCGTACAAAAAAATGAAAAATCACTCTAGAATTCAAAGGGGAAAGTTCGATGCGAAGAGCTTTTGTGTGAAAAAAGAACCCACACACACCCCGCTGTTTCCTGTGGAACCCTGTTTGTGGTGAGGAGTATTAGCGTATGTTCCCTTTCGGAGAAATATACCCTGTTTGTTTAGGTACGAGGACGCTTTTTAACACTACTGCTAAAACTATTTCGAGTAGATAATACCTCTTTTTTTGTTCGAATTTGTCTGTTTGGTCTCGGTTTGCAATGGAAATATAGGGGTTGGTGGTAATGTACGCCGCCAACAACTCTGTGAAGCCTTTGTGAAATCTATTTTGTTGTGGGGTTATTTGCTGCACTATTTGACTTTCTTGGTGCCTTTATACCTATTTTGTGTGAATAAGGGACCCCCCCGCTTCCTTTGGAAACTCAGGGATATCCATAAGTTGTCTTCTTCTACACGAAAAAACAGCCTGTAAATGCTGTTAAATCAAAATATTTACAGAAAATGCTTCTTATACTTGTAAGCCGCCATTTCATCATTTTCCTGGAAGAGATCTTTCGCAACAGCTATAACCTGTGAAGTGTAAAGTGTGAACGCGCCGTTGTGGTGTGTATGCCTGCTAGGAAAATGCGAGTAGAAGTCTTTGATGAACAGGGTAATCGCTATAAAATAACTTTCGAGGGAGAAGTAACCCGGGAGAAAGCTCTGCGTCTCCTTGACATCGTGGAGTTACTTGGCGGAGTACATAGTGGAGAGAAATCAAAAGAAAGTATAGTTGAAACTACAAAATTCGACAAAGCAAAATCTATTGTTGAGAAGTATTTTCGCTTCACACATTTTTCTTCTAAACAAGTTTTTGCAATGTATAAACAGGAATTTGATGAACCTATTTCCCTTAGCACAATCTCTACTTATTTGGCAAGGATGGCTGAGCGTGGATTCGTAGTTAGACAAGGACCAACCCATAAGAGAACCTACCTGATGGTAGCAAAATTGGCGCAAAACAGCGTGACGAATATGAAAGATAAATAGCAGAAGCTGTTACAAAGAGATTTACGTTACACTTACCATTCTACATTCTAGTAGAAGATTTGGGGGCGTAGAGGATGAACAAGGAGGTTCAATCAGACCTCGCTAATATGAAAGAAGTACTGAGAAGTTATGTTGAAAAAGGGCAGACAGTAGATTTCAGAGAAGTAAAAAGTGAGCCTGCGATATCAGTGAGACCGACTGCAGCAAAATTCACTTCGCTAAAAAGGGCACAACTATGCGACGTACATTTCTTCGCTGTAGATTGCTCGACAAGAACGTTGAGAAGAGCAAATAACTGGGGAATATATCTCCTTAGAGTTTCTTATGCCACCGTCAAGAGAAGAAATGTAAATTGGGATTTTAAGGAGAGAATTAGGACAATAAAGGGAGATCCATATGTACGTCGCAAGATCCTTCAAGAGATGCGACTTCAATTGGAGAGTGAGATGGCTCTAGGACTAATTCATCAAGCAGATGTGAACGATTATATTCTTTTGGATGGCGCCAGTTATTTTGGAGGTGAACGGAAATTTAATGCCATGCTTTACGAGAAGTGCGAGAAAGAAGGCATAAAACTGCTTGCCATAAGCAAGCAGTCTCCTAGGCTTCACGACGAGAGAGGCCGGGATCTGATCGCCGCGACGTACATACTTGCACCCAAAGGATGCTGGGTATATTATCCAGTTAAGGAAGCTAACATCCATGAACATCTCTATGGAGACGTCTCTATCATTAAGCTCAGCGAAGACAGCCCCCGAGCCTTTCGGTGTGACATAATGAGCTATTTAACAGCCCACGATATTCCTTCGTTGATTACCCCTCTCTCCACGATCTCAGAGGATCCCCGTTGTTTGGGCTACCCAGTGGTACTCTGGTTGGCACACGACTTTTCAAGCGTTTCGGAAACAAAGCTTCTTCAGTATCATGTTCAAGTTGAAGAGGAATTAGCAAGTGCTGGCCTTCTCAATGTACTTCGCCAAGAAGAGCTTGCCTGCAATTTTGCGGACGAGCTTCATGGAGTGAAATACGCCTTCAGTTGGGAGCGGATTGGTCGTGTCTGACGATTTGGGATCCATATGCGAGGTAAGAGGTGACAGGATATCCTTTTTTTTGAATAAAGGCGCGGCTCTGTCCTTCGGGCAAATAGTCCGGGTAGACTCTGGAGACAACAGTTTCTACGCTCGTGTTGTAAATGCCCAAAGCATGTCTACTTTGGATACCGGTGAGCAGCTTCGTGAGGCAGAAGGGAAAGAAGCTTTCGGCCCCTATTCCTGCTATAAGAATATCGAAGCCATCCTTTTTCTTGAAAGGAAAGCTGGGGAAATTCGATCGCCCACATTCAACCCTAACTACATGGATAAAGTGTACCCTACAAGCAGAGAAGATGCTAAGGTCTTGAAGCTTGCTGGGGAACTAAGAATAGGGCACCTTCGATCTGGAGAAGAAACCCTTGGACATGTTGGCATAAATGTCGATGCAATACCAAGAATGATGGGTATGTTTGGCATGACAGGATCTGGCAAAACCAACACAGAACTTATAATAAATGCTCAGTTGATAGACCATAGCCCTAAAACTGCGGGGCTCATCTTCGACTTTGCCGGTCAGCTGCTGGACGGAAAGGAAATTGGAGGAAAAGGCTTACGGGATCATCCTTTTTTCCATAGCCGAGCCAGCTTCTACACTACAAAGGAAGAGAAGATGCGAATCGGATTACACACTCTTCCTCCATGGAAGCTGCGTACTCTTTTTCCTGAGATCGGGTATCCGCAATATCGCCTTGCCAAGCAGCTATACAAGAGACTTGGGAGTAAATGGATTGAAGAAGCCCGTGAGGCCTATGTTGTCAAAGGATATAAGGGCATTGCTGAAACAGCAGGCTATAGCAACAAAGTAGTCATAGAAGCCTTAATGAGTAGACTACTAGGTCTCAACCCGACCCTTTTCCCACCCTCGAGCTACAGTTTCGTAGACAGTGTGACTCGGAACATATCCAAAGGAATCACTTGCTTAGTGGACATTTCGGGTATAAGTTCTGAAGAACAGCACAGAATCGTTTGTCTGACAGCGACTGGAGTGGCGAACTATTATAAGCGCCTATGGGAAGCAGAATATGAAGAATGGCGGAAACTTCCGACGTTGCTTATTACTCTCGAGGAAGCTCATGAGTTTCTCGACCCTAACAGGTCAAAGACGATTTTTTCTGCAATTGCTCTGACCTACCGAAAATATCGTGTAGGCTTGAATGCTGTGACACCTAGGCCTTCTCGCATTAACCCTGATGTGTTTGCAGAACTTTGGACGAAGGTCATCATGAAAACCGAGTTGAAGACTGATAGAGACTTTCTCACAAGAAACACACCATACCTTGAGTACAGTGATACTGAAGTGAAAATGCTTGACATAGGGGAGGCGTTATTGATCTCCGAACCAAAGATTCGTTTCGCGGTTCCGGTTAAGGTGACACATTATCCAGAGTACTTGGAGAGCAAGGAGAAAGCAGACTACAATCTGCCACCGTCTAGAGCTCTTGATGCAATGAACGCTAATCTAGAGCGGCTTCGAGATGCGGGCAGAAACCTTGAAGCCAGCTAGCTTTTTTGCTCAGGTTTCTTCAGAAGCTTCCTCATCTCTCCTTTTAGACTGTACGTGAAGGGAATTCTGCTAGTGGTCCGCTCCAGATATCCCCTTTCATAAAGCTTCTTCATGAGCCGCGCTGTGTGTTCTCTGCTAAGTTTTATTTGCTTTTTTATCTCTGGAGCCGTCTTTTCGCCTTCAGCAGCTAGAAATTCGAGAACTGTAAGCTCAGTTTCATTTAATGGCGCCAACGCTTCTTCCCGCTTTATGGGAATTGCCGACTCTATCTTTGCTCCGGCTTCTCTTCGGCGAGCTTGCTTTTTCTCGATTCTGGAAACCCTCTGTAGCAAGTCATCTTTTATTGATGCAATCTCAGTGAACCTATCCTCCAAAGCATCAGTTTTTGTTAATGCCCTTCTTAGAGGACGAAATGACTGAACCTCCTCTTTCAACAACTGAACGTCTTTACTCAGGTCCCTTAGCCTCTTAGAGAGATGATCACGCTGGTCGTAAAGTGCACTGACTTTCTGAGCCGAACTGTCGAGTCGTTCTCCCTGTCTTGTCAGCTGCTTATTGAAGCTTATAATGATGTCGTCCACAGCATTTTTCGCCCTCACATACTTCTGATGAGCTTCACGAATACGCTTGGTGTACAGAATTGCGACAGCTATAGTGAAAACTGAAAGAACGCTCACAAGGACAAAGACTTCAACCACTTCTTGACACCTGACGTGACTTTAATGTGATTAGCTGTGACCTGTATGATGTCACACTTGATGTCACAGTATTCAGGAAAGAGAACTTAAGGTTTATGGTGAAAAGGGATAAATGTGATGTCACGCGTCACGTTGCTGCAGAATCTCTCTGGTTGAATATGCAGAGATTCATTTCTAGAGCCACAAGGAAGAGGCCGATTTTCCTGTTTAATCCTGAAATGAAGCTTGTTTTGCGAGAAGTCAGTAATTGCAACTAATCTTGCAAGACTCAAGATTTTTGGCTGTGTGTGTGATGTGTGATATCACGATTTTGTTGAGGACCATGGATTCGATAGCTGATTCAAGGTGGTTTCAAGCTCTTCACGCAGCATATCTACTACTTGTAACTGTTCCTTTACGCCTTCTCTGGAGTCTAAAAGACCCCTGTATGCTTCTGTGTATGCTTTCAGTTTGTTTGCTGTTTCAAGGTACGGTGCTAGGCTGGCGTCTTCAAGAATGCCAAAGTATCCGAGAAGAAGGATGGTATATATCGATTGTGTGATGTTTTTTTTTGCTTGTCTAAGCGTTCTATTAAAGGAGCCGCGGCTTACCGCAGCCTTTGTTCTCCTCAATCTGGCCTTTTCCTCGTATTTTAGCGGTTTTGAGGCTAGATTCTCAGCTAAAATGTCAATTAACAGCGTTTCCAGCTGTGTTCTAGTTAGGTTGCTGTTTTTTGCGAGTATTTTTACAAGAGGGTCATCTAGTGACCGTGTTAGCCAATTTTGAACGTTTTTCTTAAAGGACAAGATGCATCCCGGTATTTCATTGCTGATTGGATACAGTTTTGTATACAAGATAGATATAGTTTTTGTGTTGAAGATTTT
>CAYGBS010000087.1:0-6784 GCA_964348215.1 uncultured Candidatus Bathyarchaeia archaeon | reverse complement strand
GGGCGATGCTCTACTTGCGTCGGGCAGGCGTCGATGTTGAGGTTGTTCCGTACGGGGCTAATTCGCCGCCTTGGGCGGCTTTGGAAGTGGCGTTGGACAGAGGTTTTCGTTGCGTTTATTTGATATGGTTCACGGGGTCCGACGTGAATAGTTTCCGTGTGACGTACTCTCGGAATGGGGTCTCGGCGTTTCAGTATGAAACGTAGGTCGTCACCACGAGAATTTCTGCCAAGACTGCAGGGGTATTTCAGAGATAACCTTGGCGCTCCCTTTGTCATCGGTTTTCAGGGGCTTTTGCTGACTGCTGCGGGCCTGTTAGTTGTGGGAAGTTCGACTTTGGCTAACGAGGTTGCGGTGTATTCTTACTATCTGCTTGTAGTTGGCGTCGTTCTGCAGCTTGTGTCCTATTTGAGGAGTCGTGGGAAGGGATCCGAGCAGGAATGAGACCGAAGCTTGAGCTTTCGTTGGTCATGCCGGCGTACAATGAAGGGGCTCAGATAGGTTCAGTCATTGAGCGAGTGGATTCTTTCGTCAGTCGTTTGGGTTTGGATTACGAGTTGATTGTGGTAGATGATGGGAGCATCGATAATACAAAGACTAAGGTCAAGGATTATGCAGGGACTAATGGTCATGTGAAGGTGGTCGGCTACAACCGTAACGTTGGGAAAGGCTTCGCTCTAAGAACAGGGTTTTCCCATGCTGTCGGTGACATGGTTGTTTTCATGGATGGCGATGCAGACATCGATCCGAGGCAGGTGTCGCTTTACGTTGAGGCC
Source organism: uncultured Candidatus Bathyarchaeia archaeon (assembly GCA_964348215.1). Lineage (GTDB taxonomy): Archaea > Thermoproteota > Bathyarchaeia > Bathyarchaeales > SOJC01 > CAYGBS01. The sequence continues at coordinate 6,008 of CAYGBS010000087.1, read as the reverse complement.
TTGAAAAAGGCAGATGTCGTTGTGGCCTCTAAATGGCATCCGCAATCGAAAGTTGACATGCCGTTGATCAGGAGGATTCTCAGCCACGGATTCAATGTCCTCGTGAAACTTCTGGTTGGGTTGAGGCTGAGCGATACCCAAACTGGTCTAAAAGCCATCCGAAGACACGCTTTTCTCGGGGCGTTTCCAAGGTTGACTGTCAAGCGGTATGCCTTTGACGTTGAAATGCTTGCGCTGGCAAGAATACTTGGGTTAAAGATCGTTGAGTTGCCAATTCATATTCAGATACAGGATCTTTTCAGGCTTGAAGAAGCTTGGAATATGTTCCAGGATTTGCTTGGCATAACATACAGGTTGAGAATCCTTCGATGGTATCAGCGGGCCTTGCAGGAACATCACCTTGAATAGCTATCGATTGGATGAAGTCTAACGGAAACGCTCAAAATATTGTGGTTTAACTGGCGGTGCTGGCTGAACCCAGAGATGGGTGGAGCAGAGGTTTTTACTTACGAGGTTGCCAAAAGATGGGCAAAGGCTGGGCACGATCTAACCCTATTTACATCCGAGTATGCGGGGAGCGAGAAGGAAGAAATTCTAGACGGGGTCAGAGTTGTTAGAGCTGGTGGGAAGTACTCGGTTTACCGGAAAGCCAAGAAGTACTATGAGAAGCGTTTTTCGAAAGAGGCTTTTGATGTTGTTGTTGATGAGATTAATACGAGACCTTTTCTGACTCCGAAGTTTGTGGACAACAACGAGAAGATTGTTGCTTTGATTCATCAGTTGGCTCGAGAGTACTGGTTCTATGAAACTCCTTTTCCAGTAAGCTACGTTGGCTACCATATCCTTGAGGAAAGATGGTTGAGGAATTATGTTGACATCCCCACGGTTACTGTTTCTGAAAGCACAATGGAGGATCTACTGGATTTGGGGTTTGAAAAGGTTTTTGTCGTTCGTGAGGGACTAAACTTCAAGCCCTTAAGTGAAGTTCCAGACAAGGAAGACCATCCGGTTATTGCATTTGTCGGGAGGCTGAAAAGAGCCAAGAGGCCTGATCACGCAGTTAGGGCTTTTAGAATTGCGAAGGAGAGGATTCCTGATGCTAAGCTTTGGATTATTGGGGATGGATATTTCAAACAGGATTTGGAAAAGATTGCACCCAATGAAGTGGAGTTCTTTGGCGGTTTGTCCGACGGAAAAAGGAGAGAGTTGGTGAAGCGGGCTTGGATTGTGGTTAATCCGAGTTCGCGGGAGGGCTTTGGACTAAATGTTGTTGAGGCAAATGCTCTGGGTACGCCTTGTATTGCTTATGATGTTGCCGGGTTGAGAGATTCCATCAAGAATGACAAAACAGGGTTACTAGCTACTGCTGGAAGCATTGGGGACCTCGCTGACAAGATTACTCAGGTTCTAAAGGATCACGCATTGAGGGAACGATTAAGCAAGAATGCCTTAGAATATTCCGGGAAGTTTGATTGGGATACGAGCACGAGAGAGTTCGAAAGAGTCGTCGGAGCTTTTGTGTGACAAGTAATGACAAGCCTGGCTAAACTATATCAAAAATGGGAAAAAGATAGAGATCAGAAGTTTCTGAAAATGCTTGACTATTATCCAAATGCTAGGGTCATCGATCTAGGTTGCGGAAAAGGGAATTTCACTTTAAAGGTAAAAAAGAGAATCAACTGCAGAGAAATCTATGGGGTAGATGTATGGCAAGATGCAATAAGGGAAGCTCGGAACAAAGGCATTGAAGCTGAGAAGATGGACTTGAACGAGACAGTGAGTTTTCCTGATAGAACCTTTCACGTGGTTGTATCGAACCAAGTTCTCGAGCATCTATTTTATCCTTCAAAGTTCATTCAAGAGGTTTACAGAATTCTCAAGGAAGATGGATATGCAGTGATTTCAACTGAAAATTTGTCCTCTTGGGACAATACAATAGCTCTACTGCTTGGCTATACACCGTTTTCTATGGAATTCGACAGAATAAAAATAGGTAATCCCTTTTCTCCTCATGACAAAGAGAAAAGAGGAGAATATCCTTCTCACGTGAGAATATTCTCTTTTCAAGGGTTAATTGATCTATTCAAGTTTCACGGTTTCAAAATCGAGAAAATTGCAGCCTCAGGGTATTTGCCTTTCAATTTCCTAGCAAACCTTGACCAGAGACATGCAAGATTCATGATAGCCAAAGTGAGGAAATGAGGACTCTAGTTTCAGTAATAATTCCAACCAAGAACTCGGAAGAAACCATTGGAAACTGCATAGAATCGGTTAAGGCGCAGACTTATCCAAGTATCGAAGTCATCGTTGTGGACAGCTATTCCAGTGATGATACAAGGAAAATTGCGGAAAAGTTTGGTGCGAAAGTTATGGAGATAGAGGCTAGGAGATCGAGAGCTAGAAGCGCAGGGGCGGAGAAAGCGAGAGGGGACCTTATCCTATCCTTGGACTCTGATATGCAACTGACCCCTACAGTTGTCGAAAAGTGTGTTGGGAAAGTCGAGGATGGTTTCGACGCGGTTATCATTCCTGAGGTCTCCGTCGGGGTCGGATTCTGGGCCAAATGTAAAGCTCTGGAGAAAGCCTGTTACATAGGTGACGAATCAATTGAGGCTTCACGGTTTTTCAAAATAGAGACTTTCAAGGCGGCAAAGGGTTACGATCCGGAGCTGGAGGCTGGAGAAGATTGGGATTTGAACCAGAGAATTAGAAAAGCCAGGTACAGAATAGGGAGAATCAATGCTTTTGCTGAACATCATGAGGGAAGATTGAGCTTCTGGAAAAACATGAAGAAAAAATATCAGTATGGTAAAACACTCGAAAAATATTGGAAAAAACACCCCGACGAGGCAAAGCAGCAACTAAGACTCCCTAGACCCTCTTTTGTGAAAAACTGGAGAAAATTGGCAGGAGACCCGGTACACGCTTTTGGAATGATTTTCATGAAATCCTGCGAATTTGGGGCAGGATTGGTAGGATTTCTAGCCGTCGCGAAGATTAGGGGTTCCAAGAGCGACAAATGAACATACTTTTTGTCATGAACGGAATCGGCTCAGTGGGGGACTTGCCAGGTATAAGTGGAGGAGATGTGAGATGGATTGAAATTGCGAAATATTGGCAAAGAGAAGGATATGATATACACGTGTTTACTCTAGAAGCAGGCAAGAAATTGTGCGAAAGGCTAGGCCTTCAAGCAACATTTCATATTAACTACTTGCCAAATGAGTACTCTTTGAAAACATACTTGCTCAGATTTCTCAAATCAAGATTTATTCCCAAAACCTTGAATGATTATGAGGGAATGATATATTCAACGACAGAGCATCTATATGATGTTTTCCCTGCTCGGAAGATCAAAGAAAAGAACGAAAGAAACTTATGGGTTGCAGCAGTCCATTGGGTAGCTCCTTTAGAGAGAAAAGGAACGAGCTTGCTCAATAGTATCTTGTTCTTCCTAAATCAGCGGATGGGCCTTCGCTATATCAAGAATGGAGCAGACCTTGTCCTTGCGATTTCAAAGAACACAGCGGAACAAGTGAAAAAGGTTGGCATTAAAGACAACGTACATTCAGTTGATGCAGGTGTGAACTTCCAAGATATGAGGAAAGTAGCGACGAAGATCCAGAGCAAGCGGTTTGACGCTGTCTTCATGAAAAGATTTGATGGGACAAAAGGCGTTTTTGACATAATAGAGATCTGGAAAGAAGTCGTCAAGAGCAAGCACAAAGCGAAGCTCGGGATGATTGGACTAGGCACGAAAAAGGTGATGGACAGGCTGAGAAGAATGGTTAAAGACTGTGACATAGCAGACAACGTCGATTTTCTAGGTCCAATTTACGATTTCAAGACCAAGATTTCGGTTCTAGCGAGTAGCAGACTATTTGTTTTGCCCAGTTACGAAGAAAACTGGGCAATAGTAATTGGCGAGGCTATAGCAGCCGGAGTGCCTGTCTTATGTTATGATCTACCAGACATACGGTCTATTTGGGGGAGCAATGTAATCTGGGTGCCAAAATACGACAAAAAGGAGTTTGCCAGCAAGATAATCGAGTTCTTGAACGATGAAGAAGCGAGGATTAGATTGTCTGAAGCCGGAATACGCTTCGTAAGGAGATACGACTGGCACAAGATTGCAGACAAAGAAATGAAACTCATCTTGTCAATGAGCAAAAACAGAAAATGTACGCGCACGTGCAGGACTATACCTTATTTTGGGCGGATTACAGGTTCTTGACAGAGCTCACCGCTTCACCTCCTTGGTCTCTAGTGTTCTTGATATTTACTAGAAAAGCAGTTGTGTCACAAAATGTCCCAGAAATACCGTGTCACTAAGGAAGCTTTTGCTCCCCTACTCCTCTATCTTTTTCTAAGTCTATTCTCATTCCGCATTCTCCTGCTAAGCAACGGCACGCTGGGGTTCTTCCATGATTGGTTTATTGGCCCTTTCCCTGAAATGATATCCAACTACGGATATAACGGCCTGCTTCTTTTCGATATGAGTCTTGGAAACAAGATATATCCCTCTGATTGGCTGTTTCGTGTTTTGCTGATCCCCTTCGCCTTTCTCGGTGGAGAAACAGTTTCAAAATGGATGCTTGTATCCGTCCTAACCTTGAGCGGTCTTTCGACGTTCTTCTTCGGAAGAAGAACCCTGAAGTTAGGCTACCACTGGTCGCTGATTGCAGGGCTGATCTACCTTTTCTCTCCCTTGATCTTCACACGGTCTGTGGCCGGTCACATCTACTATCTGGTTGGATACGCTCTCACACCTCTTTTACTCCTTTGTTTCTGCAAAGCACAGGAAGAGAGAAAAAAGAGGCTTCAATACGCTGTTGCTTCCGGACTGCTCTTTGGTCTGATAGGTGTACAAATTCAATTCCTCATAATGATCTTCGCAATTCTTCTAATCTTTGCTTTCTTGAACCGTGAGAAGCTTGAAAACAGTCTAGTGTCTTTAGCGTTGACCATTGCTATTGGTTCACTCTTGCACCTTCCGTGGATACTGCCGCTGGCGCTAGCACCGGCAGCAGTCTCGACATCAACTGTGCAAACGTTCTTTTCGTATCACGAAGTTCTCACTTCGCCCACACTTCTAGAAAGCATTAGAGTGATAGGATACAACATACAACCGTATAGTTACACTAGTTTGATCGAGCAAGGCCTAATCCCAAGGTGGATCTTGACTGCGAACTTCCTCATGCCTTTCATCGCCGCTATTGCACTTTTCAGGAAGAAAGACCGATACACGATAGGATTCGGTCTAGTCCTCGTCATTGGAATATTCCTGTCAAAGGGCATAAATCCTCCACTTGAAGGCATTTTCATTTCACTTTTCAGATATACACCCCTAGTTGTTTTCAGAGAGCTTTGGCACATCACATTCCTCGTCTTCTTCTCCTACACGATTCTGACAGCAATATCACTTCGTGAGATAGCCAAAGCAATAAAGCCAAGAATGCACGCCATGAAAACCTACGCACTGACGACTGTTATAGCTATGGTAATAATGGTTTCCAACGGCTATCCACTCCTCTTAGGAAATTCTGCAGGCTTCATGCAAACCTACTCGCTCGACGAGAATTATCAGGTGCTCCTCAAAGGGTTTCAAGGTGATCCCGAGCAATATCGCATACTCTGGCTCCCTTCGATCAGTCCAATAAAGTATGACGATAAATCCCTCAACGGCGTAGACCCGTTAATCTCCTTTTCACCCAAGCCAACATTCACGCAACACATTGTGACAGAGTCCCCTTTGTCAAAGGCAAACATGTTCTTGGCTTCCTTGATCCACGAAAACACAACTCACCAATTCGGCAATATGATAAGCCCTTTCGCCACGAGATACGTAATCCTCAGAGAAGATTTCGCATCCGAATACCAGCTTTATGTCCCACTTGCTCGATACCCTGCACTTGGTGAACGATGGGAATCCAACATTACGAAGGACTTCATCATGGATCAACAGGATCTTCAGCTGATAAACGCAACCCAAAACTTCAGACTATACA
>CAYGBS010000086.1:0-6915 GCA_964348215.1 uncultured Candidatus Bathyarchaeia archaeon | reverse complement strand
TGCCTGAAAAATTGAAAAAAAGTTATGTTTTTTTTTAAAAATCACCTGAAAGATTGCGAAAAAAGTTATATTTTCAAAGTGTACAACATACGGTACGCCCATTAGGGAGGAAGGGGGTTTATACAAGGCGCTTAAACCTCCTTTTGGGTTAGAAGCTATAGAAAGGAGAAAAAAGGAAATGTACAAGAAACCAGTCGTGAAGAAAATCAAAGCAAATGTCGAACAATGCATGTGTCATATCACACCTGCTTAGCAATGAATTGCTGTTAACCCTTAGTTCCTCCCTTTTTTTGGGGCTTAACAACAAACGGAGGATAAAAAGGAAATGTACAAGAAACCGGTTGTCAAGAAAATCAAAGCAAATGTCGAACAATGCATGTGCGGGCATGGCGGACCCCTTTAGCATGGGAACTGAGGACCATTCAGTCTTCAACCCCCCCTTTTTTCTGGTGGCTCTATGGACTCCCTGTCTCTAGACGATTTGCACACGATTTCCCAGAAGATAAAGTCACCGTTAACTGTGGAATTGGAGGTTACTTTTCATTGCAACAACAGGTGTCTTTTCTGTTACAACTCTATAATACGTCAATCAAAGGTGGGAACTACTGCTGAAGGAACTCAGGTAGTGCCATCTCGACAACTACGCACAGATGAACTCATGAAAATCGTGGACAAACTAAAGCAACTCAATGTCGGCACCATAACTTTTACAGGTGGAGAACCTCTCATCCGCCGTGATCTTTTGAAGATTATAGAGTATGCCTATGGGCTTGATTTTCCCTCTCTGGTCCTCGTCACCAACGGATGCCAAGTCACACCTCAAAATGCAAGGCAACTGTCTCAGATCTTAAGTTTTATTCAAGTTTCACTGCATTCTGCAAATCCTGACGTGCACGATTTCTTAGTGGGGCGACCAGGAGCTTTCAAGGAAACTGTTGAGGCAATTGAACTTCTAGTAGCTGAAGGAGGGAAAGTAGTAATTAACGTGACAGCAACGAAAGTTAACTTTGATGGCATAACGGATTTAGGCGAGTTAAGCATAAAACTGGGTGTTAGGGGGTTTAGTTTAACGAGGTTTATTCCCGCTGGAACTGGCTTTAGGAATATGTCTGAATTAGAACTGTTAGGAGAGGAAGATATTAGCAAGTTTGTTTCAAACCTGATACTGACCAAAGAGAAGTTCGGAAAAAAAATTGGTGCTACAATCCCGACTCCTATTCCGCTCTGTGCCCTTAGAAATGAGGAAGAAGTGGAGAAGCTCAAGCTAGTGTATGACCTCTACCACGTTTCCCGGTGCACTGCAGGCCTAACATGGTGCGTAATTTCACCTATTGGGGAAGTAAGACCCTGCACAGCTATGGACACTGTGGCGGGAAATCTCTTCAACGACGATCTAGAAAACATCTGGTGCAATAGTCCGGTCTTTCTGAAACTACGAAGGATGGAGTACTTACCAAAAGAATGCAGAGTCTGTGATCATTTCAATTTATGTTTGGGCGGATGCAGAGCTGCAGCCTTATCCTACACTGGCAAGCTAGAAGGCCACGATCCATGGTCCAAACATTTTGGAGGTAATTGCTTTAAAGCGTAGTTCCAAGAAAGATCGTCCAAATGAAGGCGAAGGTTTCGAACCGTTAATGATTCAGACTAAATATGATTCTGTTGCTAAGGAGTATGACCGTGCTTACAAAGGTGTCCGTTGGGACATTTACGACATGATAACATGGAGCTGCATAGAACCCTATCTGCCAAAGGCGTCGCCCAAGGAAAACGCTCTAATACTGGACGCTGGTGGCGGTACGGGCAAATGGACTGCGAGAATCGCAAGCCTAGGTTACAAGGTTGTACTTTTCGACATCTCCGAGGAAATGCTAAACATAGCAAGAGAAAAACTAAGTAAATTAAATCTGCTAGGGCAAGTTGAACTAAAGAAGGGAGACATCACGGAAATGCCTTTCCCGGATGAGTGCTTCGACTTCATCCTTTGTGAAGGAGACCCCCTTTCCTACAGTGTTGAAAAGCATGAGCTAGCCATATCGAATCTGGCGAGAGTGGCAAAAAAAGGAGCTGTTATCGAAATAGGAGTTGACAACTTCTTCCGAGTGTTGTTTTCGTCTTACCGTAGAACCAAAGACATAGGGTTGGTCCTCGGAAAGATTCGTGAAATGTTAAAAAATAGAATAATGTTCAGAGACCCTTACAATCTACCTGTTTATCCCTTTACGATTCATGAACTCATGAAGAAACTTGCAAAGGCCGGGCTAGAAGTTTTACACGTTTTAGGTAAACCAGTGACTTTTTGCTTAATTCCACGTGAAGATTGGGGCAAATACGATGAAGACCCGAAGTTGAGAGAAGAACTATTGGCTCTGGAAAAAGAATTGATGGCGTTTGAGGAGCTAGCTTGCTTGGGAGAACACATCCATGTTGTAGCAATGAAACCTCATAGCCAAAAGAAATAAGATATCGGAGCTTGAGTTAAACTTGTTGGATATCAAGGGCAAGTTAAAGGAAGCCAAGTCAACTTTTTCAGAAGTTAGAGGTTTCAAAGAGTTTCAATTAGGGACAATAACGTTTGTCCTTGGCACAGGTCTTCTTGCTACAGTAGTTTCGATCTATATGTATTACGTAAAAAAGATAACGCTTTTGCAAATTGGAATCATCGGAACCATTAGTAGCGCACTTTCTGTAATATTGCAAGTCTCCTCTGGCGGTATGTCAGAAAAATTCGGGAGAAAACCCATACTAGTTATCTGCTTCATGATTTTAGGACTATTAATTCCGTTTTATGCCCTAGCCTCTACAGTGACAGATTTTTTAATTCTTATATCTATTCAATCTGTAATATCTTCACTTATCGAACCTACTAGCAACGCGTTCCTCGGCGATATCGCTCCCCAAGACAAGCGAGCAAGAATTTTTTCTTTGTTTGGCTTTATAACAAACATTTTCTATGTTGTATCTTTGTTCATGACGTTGATACTTAAGGTGCTTGATGTTTCATTGCTCTTCTTAGTTTCGGGTTTTCTAGTTGTTGCAGCAACCATCTTCATGTTAGGAATAAAGGAGGAAAGAATTACTCCTTTGGTTAAAGGAAAGGGTGCTAATCCAGAAAAGACGTCCAAAGGATTGCGAGCATCTCGAAGAATAAACCAAGGCATCAATGGGCTAAAGAGTGTGGCGAGAGACAAAAACATGCTAGGTATCACGTTAAATTTTGTATTCTTTAGTTCAGCATTAAGAATCTACCCTGTCTATTTCCCGCTTTTAGTTGTCAGTCTTGGAGCGGACAAAGCCTGGACAGGCCCCATAGTGGCTATCTCATGGTTAACTTTTGCAATAGCCCAACCGTATGGCGGATCAATTTCTGATCGCTTAAAGAAGAGAAAATCCGTTATACTATATGGACTCTTGTTTGCTACAATAACCAATCTGGCAATGAGTTTTTCGACGACGCTGTTTCTGGTGGTAATATTTTGGGGCCTTATAGGAATCGGAGACGGAATTTCGAGACCCGTGAGATTAGCTTTAGTTGTTGATAAGGTTAAGGAGAAAAAAGGCTTAGCTTTTGGTGCTATATGGGCACTTAGCACATTGGTTGGGATTGTTGTGCCATCCGTCTATGGTTACCTTGCTGAATTTGGGGCTTCCTCAGGACTAGGCTATTCCTTAGCCTTTTCTTTGGCTACAATTTTCTTACTTCTGTCAGCCATGTCAATCGCGGTATTTGTCAAAGAGGAGGAAAACTCCCATGAAACCAAATCGGATAGTTGAATACCAAGCTGAGACAGTTGCTGAAAGGCAACATGGTTTCACTTTTCAGTGGCACATTACCGATCTCTGCAACCTCAAGTGCAAACATTGCTATACTGAGGATCATCCCATTCGGGATTTGCCAACAGAAGAAGCGCTTCAAACCGTAGACAATATCGCGTATGCAATTGAAAGACTAAAGGTTTATGGGAGTGTTGGAATCACTGGAGGAGAACCATTAGTAAGGAAAGACTTGTTTGAAATTCTTTCTAGGTTTAAGGAGAAACATCTTGAGGGTTACCCCTTTAGCATTAACATTATGACAAATGGAACCCTCTTCACCGAAGAACTCCTCACAAAACTTCTGAATTATTCTCCTCCAGTCAGATCGGTTCAAGTAAGCATTGATGGCGCGACAAAGGATACAAACGATGCAATTCGAGGAAAAGGTAACTTTGAAAGAGCATTGAATGGAATTAGGCGGGTGAAATTTAGAACGAAACTCGGCGTAACAGCTAGTTTTACTGTTCATAAAGTGAACGTTCACGAAGTGCCGAGACTCGTCGAATTATGCAGTGAGCTTCATGTTGATGCTGTACAGATAAGACGTCTTGTACCTATAGGACGAGGCACACAGTTTAGTAAGAGGTTGCTAACCCCTCAACAAACGAGGGACTTGATAACTTTCCTATATGGGAAAGAAAGGGAGTTTAATGAATGGACAAAAAAAGGAAAAAAAGCTCCAATTCTAGTCGAAAATCGTTGCTTGTTCCACTTGGCTGATCCCAAGGAAGCCATCATTAGATACAGTTGCACTGAAAAAGGGAAGAGGCGACTAGGGAATAGATGTGCCATAGGTTTTTCAACCGTAACGATTCTTCCAGATGGCACAGTTCTCCCATGTCGGGTCCTTCCCATACCAATAGGTAACATACTGAAGCAAGATTTCATCAAGGACATATGGTTTGGAAGCAAACTTTTATGGAAGTTCAGAGTACGCGAAAAACGTATAAAGGGTAAATGTCAACGTTGCACCTTTGCGAAAAGATATAAAGATCTATGTTGCGGTGGGGCAGCGTGTGTTTCATGGGGATACTATGGTGACTATGAAATGCCCGATCCACAATGTTGGTATGAGCCTCCTTAAAACTTCAACCTCTCTTCAATCAGGAGGGCACTGACTGCAACATACAGAACAAGGGTTTAGAAGCAAAGGAGAAATCACTTTCTTGACAATCCTTAGAGATATTGGCATAGCAGTTCCGCGAAGGATGGAAGTTAGGATTGAAACAAGCAACTCTCAAATTTTTCTCTTAGAGAAAAACGTTAGCCTTTCTGGTGCTACCTTTTCCAAAGAGTGGCTTGAGTCCATATACAACTCCTTAATGTTTGTTTCGGTTCTTCTTGACCTGCCATTAGCTGGTCTTAATCTTGTTCTCAAAATACTGCCCTATAAAGGAAAATCAAAGAAGCCTAAACGAAGTTTTGAATTGCGAGGAAAAAGCGCCTCATTTCCATTTGCCATGCTTCTACTATCTATTTTTCTCAATTTTAAGTTGCCCCAAAGAATGTTTTTTTCTGGTTGTTTATGGGATGTAGAAGGGTGGCTTGCGAGGACAGACTTTCGAATAGTCGAATCTAAGGCGAGATGCTTGTCTGACATGGAGGCTTACTTGAACACCGATGGCGTTGCGTTTTATGTTCCAAAATGGCTCCTAAAAAATCTCGAAAAACCTCTGCAAACAAGAGTGTCAACAGTTAAGATATGGGGAGTTCAGAACATTCTCCAATGCTTGAAATTGCTCAATCCTAAAATCTACAAGAGTGTTCACTCCGCTTACGCGCAAAAATTTCTTAATCCTAGCAGTGTTCATCTTCCAAAAAAAGCAATTCGTGAAATTGAGGTATCCAACAAAAACGAGGCAGTTATGTTGCTAGTTGATGCTGAACAGGGAACATCAAAGAAAACACTCATATCCGAAAACATTAAACATAAGTACGAACAGGGTGGATTAAGGATTTCCAAGGTGATCGATCTTAGATCTAAGAAAAATACATCTCCAGTTTTGGTGTATCTCGTTGTTGGTGGTAAAATCCGATGGAAAGAAATGTTTATAGGAACTAGTGACTCTCTTCCAAAAAACCGCATTTCTTGAAGGTTTTGATTGTAGAAAGGACATCCTTTTTCACTTCTGCTGGATTACCTTCAAACTCTCTTGCAATTCTGTCCACAGCCTCATCAAAGCTAACTTCTTTTTTACATAGCTCAAGTATTTTCAGGGCTGTTTCGTTTAAAGTATAGATCTCTCCGCTTCTGAGATTTACTGCAAAGGATTCTCCGTTCCCTTTCCTTACCAATATATGGTTCTTCACTTTTGGCAACAGCACCGTTTCTAACTCCTTGTAAACCTTGTATTTCCCTATAGTTTTTTAATATTTGAACTTTGCTAAAAAACAATTAATCTAGAAATATCAATCACACTATAAGTGTGTGCATCAAGATGTGCGCCCAAATCTTTCCCAACGCATATTTTGCCTCTTTTCACGTACAGTTTGCGCGACCTGACCGATTGTATGGTTGATGACCACCTTCTTTCAATTGCAAACAGAGTACTCGTCTTCAATCAGGTCTATATCTTTGCCCTAACCTTTTCTCTGCCTTACGTCTTCTTTGCATGGTCTAATTTCCACGACCCCATAAACGGAATGGTTATCCAAGTTGCTAAAGAGAAGCCTTTAAACAACGCAGCGGGATTTATTTTTGTGAGGAAAAAACCTGCAAAGCAAGACAAGTGGGCTTAAAATGAGCAAGCATAACACGCATTCAAATTTGAGAGAACAATCTTACTGGAGTTGGTTGAAAGAAGATATGGTTAAGCATACATGAAATCTCTTGGAAAGATTGGATACCAGTCAATACCGAAATAAAATATGAACACGTCTTATGATGAATTTGACGGACTTCTACTCCAGATGAACAAACCATTCCGAAAATGAGTTGATCCTCAATCTTGAAAATACTCATTTTAACAGCCTGGAAGAAACTTGAATTCTCACTCAAAAATTTACTAGTAAACTAGTGAGTGGGTCCTACCCCCCGCACTAAAACTCTGTGGATGAAGTTTATATTCTCGGTTTTGGGAAAAGGTTCTTCAAGTTCGA
>CAYGBS010000085.1:5527-6936 GCA_964348215.1 uncultured Candidatus Bathyarchaeia archaeon | reverse complement strand
GCGGATGACATCGTCATCGCAACAGAAAAAATCCCAGAAACCTACAGAGTCGACCACGACTGAATAAATGATCGCGCGTATCTTTGCTTCTATTAACGTTCATCAAAAAAAAACCTGTGCCACAATTCAAAAGTTACAAGCGCGCAGAGTAGCCTTCCGCAATTTTTTCTATACCTCATATGATCATTAACTAGTTGGATGATATATTCCTTGTTGAAATAGCTTCTACCCAGCGTCTTGCTGTCCAATAATATGTCCTTGAAGAAAATTTCCGAGCTCTTATCTTTCCTTATCCACTCGTCATAGTCAGGGTAGCCAACTTTAATGGGGATTGAAACCACGCCTTTGGTTAGGCCTCGAATGATCCGAATAAATGCCTTGTAGCCGCCTTTGATCAAGTTGCCAACGTTGTGAGCCAGCTGAGGAGCCATTGGAGGAACACCCGTTTTTTGATAGGGTATTTTTGCCAAGTCTGGCGAAAGATTTCTAAGGAATCTGTAGTAGATTCTATGTTTATTCCTCAGCTTCGGGGGAGTCTTAAGAACGAAATCGACAAAGTCATTGTCGTAACCCGGTATTCGATCTTCCAAATAGCATCGACGAGCTGGGCTACTAATAGACTTCGTGTAATTACGGAGAAAGAAACAGTCACTCCTATTGGCGGGATGTCTCGCTTTTACTTCTTTGAAAGATTTCATGAACGATCTGTATGGCATCCTCCTTATCTTTTGATAGTATTCGTTGGAAAAGAAGAACGGCATCATCTTGTTGTTGACAAGAACGTTAAGCTTCTTGTAGACAAGCGAAGAGAGCGCGCTATCTTTAGCGTTTAGAATTTCTCGGTTCAAATATGATCCTCCTAAGAAAGTTGTTAGTCCCAAACCATGAAAGACAATATCGATATCCTCTTTCATCTGTTCAAGTAGATCCATCCAATAAAAGTGAAAACAACTACACATTCCATCAGTTAGATAAATCCCTTTTGCTGAAGAGTGAGCAAGATCGTGTGGTTTCAGTTCAAAGAATCGATGGTTCGTTCCGAGCATCTTGGAAAGCCTTCTTGCGATTCTCGCTTCATCTCCGCCCTTGACTCCATAGGTGAACGTGTGGATCGGATAGAGTTCATTATCAATCGCCCCAACAATGGATCGACTATCCAAGCCACCACTCAAATTCACTCCGACACGCTTGCTCTGGCTATAGGCGTGCATTCTTCTCTCTACTGCCTTTCTGAAAATGCGAACCAGGTTCTCAGCGTAATACTCATCTCCATGACCATATTCTTCTTCAAACTGTAAATCCCAATATTGCTTCATGGAAATCTTTCCATTCGACAAAACAAGAAAAGAAGCTGGAAGTAAAGCATTGATCCCCTTGAAGAAAGTCTTATCTCCCAAGATTTTTTCAAA
>CAYGBS010000085.1:0-5517 GCA_964348215.1 uncultured Candidatus Bathyarchaeia archaeon | reverse complement strand
CAGCAACAGCCTCATGGTTTATTATTTTCTCAAAGGACTTGTCTCTTAGAATCGCTTTCACTTCAGAAGCAAAGAGGTATTTGCCGCCATTCTTTGCATAGTAGAACGGTCTTAATCCAAACCTATCATTCGCAACTATCATTCTTTCGCGTTCAGTATCAAAGATGATCAGCACAAATGACCCGTTGAGGCCACTGACGAATCTTTGTCCATTTTCTTCGTAGAGGTGAAGACAGAAATCAGCGTCATTGCCAACATCAAGCTTGTGTCCCTTTGATTCAAGGTGTTTCTTCTCTTCTTCATAGTCGTAGATTTCGCCATCCATGAAAATGCCTAGTGATCCATCTTCGTTGAATATTGGCTGAGCTTCGGGGTTCAGAATCCCCACGTGCGTTCTTCCTATCGCAAATAGTGGCCCCAAATAACGTTCAGTTGAATACCAATTGGCGTACTTGATCGAGTTGAGCATGGACTCGAGGAGTTGTTTTCTGTCTTTGTCGTTCACGACAGCAACAATTCCTGGCATACGGGCCAACCTTCTCCTTTGCATGTGGGATTCTGAGATACGTCTGATGTGATATGCACGAGCAAAGATGGGGTTTCTGAGCGCATATCAATTGGCTGTATATGTCACAACATGCGGGGGCGGACGCATAGTGACTCATGCATAATAATATTCCGTTGTCAGGTCAAACACAAGAGTCAAAGAGACTCGACTACGCCCCCGACAAGGAGTCAGAAGTAGCCTAACTCTTTCAATCTGCCTTTCAGTTTCTCCTCATCTTTTCTTTCTAGTTTGAGTGTATCTGAGGAAGTAGGCTTGTATTCCTTGAACACTGGCTCGTGGACATTGCCAACGATTCCTCTCAAAACCTTGCCATCAACGTATCTCGGAATCTCAAGCCCCATTAGGTGAAGAATCGTTGGGAATATGTCCTCTATATTTGCATTCGTCAAATCTTGATTCCTCTTTATATCGGGTCCACATGCCATTAGGATTCCATCCCTTGCTCGGAAGTGTTCTCCTGACTGCCACCAATACCCCGTTCTCTTTACTCTGCCGAACAGGTTTTTCGTTAGTGCCGGGAACGACACATATCTCTCAGCAGTGATGAAGATTATGTCTGGAATCTCCGTCAAATACCTTCCCGTAAATACCTCTTCTCTCTTCCAACTACCCCGAATCACGCGGTTTCCTCTTTCGTCTTTTAGCTTCCTAAGCTTTTCTATGATCTCTTCCCGAATAGCTTCGTACCTCTCCAACTCGTTGACACGAATCCCAAACATCGTACTGAGATATGCCGTCGAGTTCTTACCGTCTATCCCCGGAACATTATCTATTTTAGATATAGCACATTTTTGGTGGGGGATGGTCTTTCTTTTCATTGCCTCTCGCAGAACGAGTATTTTGTCCAGCAGTTTGCGAGGTAGGTAATTAAATGCAAAGAATTCACCAAAGTTGACGAAGTGTCTAATTGGAGACCTAGCTGTTTGCTTGAGGTATCCTTGTTTATGGAGCCACGTATTCACAAAAAAGAATCTTTCGGGTCTTGACTCGAATCCATGATCTGAGATGACGAAGAGATTTCTCTCAGGAAAGTTCGATAAGACATCACGCAAAATGGAATCTATTTTTATGTAGAGCCTAAGTAGGGAATTTCTGTGCTCCCAACAATAATGTTGTGAGACATCCGTTTCCCGTATCCAGAATAAGGAGAAGTCATAATCCTTCTGTCGGTTTAGCCTTTTGAAGACTTTGTATCTGATTTCGGCTTGGTCGATCAACAGGTCAAAATATTTCCTTCGAGACTTGTCATCTCTCTTTTTCTTTTGAAGTCTACGCATTTCTTTGCGTATTCGATCGTTCTTGAATCCTTTGGTGTCTTTTCTTAGAGATTCTGGATAGACATAATTGCTTTTTTCAGAGGGAGCCCATCCACTAATCATTACACCGCACACTTTCTCAGGGGGAAATGTAGCGGGTACATTTACAATGCACGAATTGCGATTGTACTTGTCTAGGATATTCCATATCTTGGGATATTGGATGTCCCTCATTGTAGCAAGTGAACCGTCAAAGTTAATGAAAGAGAAAATTCCAAGGTTTCCTGGGTTCATTCCAGTAAGCATAGAGGGTAGTGCTGGGAAAGTAGTACATGGTATTGTACTATTCAGAACTCCTCTCGATCCTCGATTGGCAATTCTTTTGAAAGTTGGAAGCTTGTTGTTCGAAATCCAACGATCCAGAAGGGTCCACGGTGCTCCATCCAATCCGACAATCATAACTCTTTGACTCATATGTGGAGCCACGCTCTTGATCAATGCCGCTCGAACATTCTAGATCGTAGGTCTTCTGGTAGCCTTCAAACGCCGTCGTCGTCAGATTCCCAAGATTCCCTCTAATTAGAACATTGCTCGTGTATAGCCAGATGACATCTCCCTCAGCGTCGCACGTTGTCCTTTGCGTGTCGAGCTATTCTGAAAATGCAATTGACACGGCATAGGCATGCAAAGCTAGGTTTTCCAAAGGGCTTTTCAATTGGCGGTACATACCAAAATATCCAGTAACTTAGGGCTGAATGCGATTGACCATTCTGAATACGTCTAACACGCCATTCGAATAGATGTTTTGGAAATAAGGTGAAGTGTAGAATTTAGCCGCGTTGGGTCCATAGAGGTCGGTCATATAAGTATACGTAACCACGTAGGCTGCTCTAGACCGCAGGTCAGGGGGCAAGTCGAAACTCTGACTCGCGAAAAGCGGGGCGTATCTAAGGACCAGGCTGTTCCCATATCCTGTAAGGACAAGGTGCAGTACCCTATCACCAACTGCGTACTCATTGTTCGCACCTGATTCCCTCGTCCACGTGTTCAGGGCCATCGCTTCTACGGAAATAACCTTGCTGATTCGGGCGAAAGTTCGCGGGTGCGTGCTGCCGGCTATTGGTCCAACTATTATCATACATATGATGGCCCCGGCCAGAACGATCTTTAAAACCATCTTGCCTCCCGATTGAAATGCGCGTACAAAAATGAAAGCCGACATGGTTCCGATGGCGATGTAACCGAACTCGTAGGACCGATGAGAGATGAGTATGCTGTATTCCCGACCAGAGAACCGAGCAATGGAGGCGACGACAAGCAGCGGCGCGAGAAACAACACCATTGTCAAGAAACTGGAAGAACGATTCTTTCTATTTCTCATATAGACCAGAAAACCTAAACCTGTTGAAACAAGAGTAATTCCATAACCAAGCCAAACCACAATTCTTTCATATTGGGAATAGAGCGGCAACAACTCAGAAAAAGTCAACTCTCCAGGTAAAAGAGTTTCAAAAAACGTGCTCCACAGCATTCTTTGATGCCAGGAAATAATCGCGGAAGCGACGAACGCCACCCAGGTGATAAATGTGATCAAACACAAGACGTAAAACCCGCTCGATACTCTGACAGCGCCTTGTCCTTCGAAAAGAACACTCGCAAGATATAGCGAGGTCAAGAGAAACAAGAAGATGTACGTTGTAAAGTGATGCGTCATAACTAGGGTGAACATCGAGATGAGCCCTATCAGCAGATGCTGTCGAGTTTTTCTAGTCCTTGTAGCCACATACAGACCTGCGAAGAAGAAGATCATGGCAAAACTCTCCTTGTGAGGAAACAACATAGCACCGGGCGACGCCAAGAAGAGAACCGTAGCCAAATATGCGACACGCCCACGAAATAAGCTTCTGAACCATCTTTCAACCAGCAGAGTCACAGCCAAAGCTTTGACGATAAACAGGTACTTTACCACCACAAGCAAGGGTATGCCGGTTAGCAATGACATTGTGGCGTATAGAAAGTCGGTCACAGGATAGAACCTATACTCGGATCCAAAATACCATTCTACTTGGGTGAAAGGCCTCCACCGAGCATCCTCTATAATCTTACCTGTTAATCTGTAATCGCCAACTGCATCTGAAGAAGAGAGAAACGGAGAGCTGTCAACAACAGCATACTGCAAAGTCACCATTAACGAAAACATTAACAAATAGAAGAGACGCATCTTTGCGCCAGATTTCCAAACGGCTATCTCGTACAGAAGAGGTAGGGAAACAAACACGAAGCTTAGCCAGTAGACGTTCGTAGACAAACCGAATCCGAAACGCAGGCTAAGAGCATAAGCGCCCAGAATGGAGTAGCCGATCAGCACACAAACACACGAAAGCACAATCCGAAGCTTCGATACGCTCATCCTTCATCTACCTTTTTCATCCGAATGCCCGCTTGGGTGCTAATACCATCAGCGTTGTCGCTGAACAGAGATTTCTCTAAAAAAGCTATGTGTATTTCGGGCTACCGCCGGCACAAGAAATCGCTTTGCGACTTCTCTGTTCTTGACCGAGGCTTTTCGCTGGAATTCAGTGTCATACAAAGTCTTCTCGATAGCTTCAGCCAAGGCTTTCTCATTTCGAGTCGGCACAAGAAACCCATTGACCCCGTCCGTAACTATCTCTGGTATTCCCCCTACATTGGTCGCAACTATTGGTAGTCCACAAGACATAGCTTCAATAATGGCGCGAGGGGTTCCTTCGCTCAGAGACGGCAGGACAAAGACCATGGCTCGTTTCAGATGGTGTGACAGCATTAAACGATCGTCCATCTGCCCTGCAAATAGGACGCGACTGGTCAGCCCCAATCCCTGGGACAATGATTCCAACTTGGCTCGTTCCGGTCCATCTCCAATAATAAGAAGTGTTCCCTCCTTTATGTACGTCATGGCTCGAATAAGGTAGGATATGCCTTTGACTGGTACAAGGCGAGTGACCGTAATCACTATCCTATCTTTCTTCAGAGCCCTTGTCTCCTCAGATCCTGGAAGATTGAGTGCGCTCGGAATCACCTTTGTGCTTTTGGCTCCAAAAGCCCTGGCCATCCTTTCGAGATCTCTACTTGTGCATACTGCTCCAGATGCGATTCTGAAAATGAGCAAAACGGTTATTCTCCCAAGGAGAGACCTCGTATGAACTTTCAGATCACTACCCACGACACGAATGACAAACTTCTTCCTCGACAGTCCAGCGGCAATAGCTCCTATCAACCCGCAAAAGTAGGCGTACCGCGCCACTATAACATTGGCTTGAAACCGCTGGATCTCCGTTAGCAGTCTGGAGACCCAGTAGAGCCCTTCCAATGTTCTGTAAGGTATCCTTATCCAGAGGAATCGTGTGGTATCCCTTATGGGTCTGTATCTCCATTGGACTTGCCTAACAAGGGCAAACTGCGATAGCGTATCTGCGTCGGAGGCGAACTCAGGCTTGGCGAACAAGAGCACGCGCAATTGCGATTTCACCATTCTACATCTCGCTCTGTAGCGCCTTTTTCTCTGACCCCAAGTGTTGCTTTACTTGAAGCTTGACGTTTTATTTGCTCTCACACAGTAACATCTTCAAAGCCATTTGGCTAATCGGGGGACGAATAGGACTACTTCCTTTGAGTCACGGGGCGTCCACGTAGATGGGCAGCTAAAGGCAGCGT
>CAYGBS010000084.1:0-7111 GCA_964348215.1 uncultured Candidatus Bathyarchaeia archaeon | reverse complement strand
ACTACAAAGCATACCGATGGATTTCCCTTTGTTTTCAACGCCAGTGTACTCCGTCCCCCTGAGTCCATCTCAGCCCATTGAATGCTCTCCTCAGTAAACTTGTGCTTCAAACCCAAAATGTCCCTATACCATTCAACCGCAGACTTCAAGTCACTCACTACGATCGATACATTATCGATTCCTTTAATCATCTTACAATCTCCACAGCTACAACTTCTAAGACTTTCTATTTATCAATTTTTGTGAGCATGGTTACAAACATAAGGGTTGATTCTGGAATGCAAGCTTCTCACTGCAGCATTCATGAAACAGCTAGAAAAAAGGGGTCTTTGCGGGAAGAATTCGGTGATATCTCCACGCGATGGAGATTCAAATCTCTTCCGGTCATCCTTGATGAACTTATTTCTTTCAAGCTTTTATTGTACTCGTAAACGAATGTACTAGTAAAAAAGTGTACCAAAAACGTTATTTTTCCGCGTTTCAAGACTCTTCCAGAGTATAGGCTTAAAAGAAGCCTCAGTTGAATGTTTAACTGTCTGGTGTTAACCAGTGTTTTCTTATGCTTTGAAAAGAGTACTGCGTTCTTTAGGACTCTTTGCCGCACTGCTTTTAGGAGTTGTTTTGGCATCTACCTTCTTTGCGGGCGTAAACATCGGCGCGGATACAACTGCCAAAGCTGCATTGAATCAGCGGTTGAGTAAAGTTCTAGTGGATATTACTGTTAGTGGGTGGCGTGACTCGCCGATGTCTTCTGCAAGCTGGACAACTGCGGCTGACAGAGTTTCATCTGTTAACAACGTGTTAGAGGCAGAGATCATTTCCAGAGCCGACTCTTACAGGGAGACCTTTGAAAAAAATTATTCGTACTTCAAAATCGTGGGGATATGGGATGATTCAAGGATCTATGACGGTTTAAATGTGACACTAGGTGACTCTCTACTTCAGGAAGGTGAGGCTTATGTGTGGGTTGGCTCGGAAGACGCAGATGAACTGCAGATAAACGACATGTTAACCTTTAACTACACTTTTCAAGTCTTCCCGCAGCCAGTAAACATAAGTCTGCAGCTCAAAGTCGCCGGCTTTGTAAGCTTGGATGAAACCGCAGCGGCCCTTGCTCTCGGACAGTACCGCAGTGATGTCGGTCCAATCTATTCCCCACCTTCGATACGCGAAGATTTTGATGTAAAATACTACGGAAACCTTCTCATCGTAAACTGGAAAAGGACACTTGCTGAACTCTTTGGCGAGATTCAGACACTTCCCATACAATATAGCCCTCTTAGCACCGAGATCCTCGTGTTTCTCAATCGAGAGGCAGTGATAAATCCTTGGGATGTCGGAGCTTCACTAGAAACGCTGGACCGCATCGTTCAGCAGATAAACAACCAGGTAGCAGAATTCAGCCTGACTGCTAACAACAACTTGTATAATGCGTTAAGTGTTTATCAGCTTCTTTCCATGATGATGCGGGTTTCCTTTCTGGTTACAGCTCTTCCTGTATTCTTCGTTGCTTGGTATGTTGGAACAACCGTTGCCGACGTGTCTTTCAACCTGAGGCGGCGGGAGATAGGTTTACTCTCAGCTAAAGGTTTTTCTTCAGGACAGCTTTTCCGTCTATTCTTGTCAGAGTCATTGCTTATCGGAATCTTCGGCGGTCTCACCGGTGTGGGTTTAAGCTTCCTACTCAGCCCATACTTCGTCACCACAATAGGAAGCGAGTTCGGCGAAGCACCAGTGCTAACATTAGATGTTACAATTCTAGCGATCATCTTTGGTTCAGCTATAACCCTTCTTTCAACCTTTAGACCGTCTAGAAGGGCGGCAAAGTTGCCCACGGTGGATGCTTTGAAAGAGTACATGTATATTGAGGAGACAAAGCCGTACAAGCAGAAGTGGCCTTGGGTCGCCTTTTTCTTAGGCAGCTACAAGATAACCATGTACCTCATAGGCATACCTATCTTGGCGCAGTACTTCACGGGGCGCTCTCCGCCAACGACAAACATCTTCCTCACAATCCTGTTAGGAGTATGGATAATCATCGATGGCATCCTAACTTACATCGGACCACTACTCTTCCTCTGGGGCTTCACAAAAATCTTCATCCGCGGCTCTTTAGCCTTTCAAGAACTGGTGACACGGGCAGCGAAATTCCTTGGGGACCTAGGTACATTGGCCACTAAGAACGTTCGAAGAAACCCTGCAAGAGCCGCCTCACTGGCCTTCTTAATCGCCTTAATAATCGGCTACGGCTTCCAAACTGTCGGCACCCTAGCCAGTGAAGAGGACTACGTAATTCGCCAAATCAATGCCAGTGTAGGTGCAGACATAAGAGTCTCACTGACCAATCTAGCCGACACTATAGCTGTTAATGAAAACATTTCAGCATTACCCGGAATAGCATCCACAACCTTGCAGTACTCCCTTCGTGGAGACGGCATGAAACTAGTTGCTGTAAATCCCCAAGAATGGCTTTCCACAGCGTACTATGAAAATCAATGGTTCACAGGAAACAATGTTGAAACAGCATTTCAAGAAATAACTGACGCCAATAACACAATCATATTAGAACGCACGGTGGCAAGCAGATTAGAACTCGGCATCGATGACTTCATCACTCTTCAAATAAGCTACTCCTTGGAAAAATTAAGGGTGGTAGGATTCTTCGGCCCCGAGACGAATGTAGGACAGCAACCTGTCTTCAGACCTTCCGATATATATCCCTCATCATTCCACTCGTATGTGCCCATAAACTTATACAACTCACTGGACGGCGGCGCCTTGGACGCATCTAAAGAAATCTTAGTCAAACTTGAACCAAATGCAGATGGGGCAGCTGTGGCTTCTCAGATTCGAGACCTTAACTCAAACGACATTAGTAACGTCTATTCCGTGGCCGAGCAACTTGCAGAGCGAGAGACCGATTTGCAATTGAGCAGCACCGCAAACATTCAACGAATCGGAGTAGTCTTCGCCGTGGTCGCTGCTGCCGTAGCTACTGCCTTGGTATCTCTAGTAAGTCTGCAGGAACGCAGGAAGGAAATAACCATAATGAATATCCGCGGGCTCTCCTTCAAACAATTAATAAAAATGCTTCTTGCAGAAAACCTAGCCATCATAGTCTTTTCAGTCGCGCTGGGTGTCGCGGTCGGTTTAATCATAATACATGGAAGCATAGTTGCCCTTAACACTCAGTATGTCACCCTCGTGGCCCGTCGGATGGTGTTTCCACCAGACGCCACAGTAATCCTTCTATCGTCTTTGATTCTAGTCTTTGCCTCCTCTATCCTTCCAGTCATCGCTATTACAAAGAGGTATATCTCAAAATTGGAAAGGATTGTGAGAGCTTGAAAGGAATGCAAGTGTCAGTTAAAGACCTGATTCGAGTATATCGTTTGGGAAATGTCGAAGTTCAAGCCCTCAGGGGCTTAAACATGGAAGTAGAAGAGGGAGAAATGGTCTCGGTGATCGGTCCAAGCGGAAGCGGCAAAACCACGTTACTCAACATTGTCGGCGGACTCGACCAAGCAACCGCCGGCCACGTACAGGTAGGCGATACAACAGTAACTGCCTTAGAACCTTCGCAACTTGTAGACTTTCGAAGGAAGACAGTTGGTCACATTTTCCAAACCCTTAACCTAATATCGACACTTAGCGCTGCCGAAAACATCGAACTGCCCATGATTGCCATGGGAGCTTCCCGCGGGCGACGCCATGAAAGAGTCAAGCACCTACTGGAGATAGTAGGCTTAACAGACCGCGCTAATCATAAGCCAGGCGAACTAAGCGGTGGCGAACAACAACGAGTGGCTATGGCTGCAGCATTAGCAAACGATGCTCCGGTGTTATTGACAGATGAGCCTACAGGTGAGCTGGATACCGTTAACGCGAAGATTGTAGTGGACTACCTATTGAAGGTGAACAAAGAGCTCGGCAAAACCATCATAATGGTTACTCATGACCCCAATGTGGCACGAGCGGCAAAGCGCATATTGAAAATAGAAGACGGAATAATCAAAGCTGCACTGACCCCAGCGCAGATCGTGAAGGAAGAAGCAGCTGTCTCGTATGTTGATCAACTTAAAGCGAGGGTAGCAGACATTGAGGCTCAGCTAGCAACTCTTGACGAAGACTTTAAAGCTGGTAGGATAAGTGGCGACCAATACGTGGAAAGAAGGCAGAACTTGAAGCAGATGAAGAACAGCCTCGACGAAGAGCTCCACCGCATGGGCGTCGTCACCTGACCCTGGAGGAAAACTATGAAAAAATTCTGGCGCACCAAATGGTTTCTCGTAGCTGTCCTCCTCACAATCTCTGTGGCTTCCGCTTCAATATTACTAGCCTTAAGAATCACCTTTCAAGAGAGAGAAGACGCCGTTCTCAAGTACTTCTCTGAACAAGAAGGAATGCCTGAGACCTTCGCTCAGCTCAGAAACCTCACAACACCAGATTCCGTGGTACTATGTTGGTGGGATTACGGTCGCGCAGTTAGAGGGTGGAGCAACAGAGAAGTAATCGAAGCGTATCCATCAAGAGATATATGGGAAAGCGTGGGAGCAAGCCGAGATCCATGGCAAAACTTCGCAGCGCAACTCTTTGGAACATGGGGCTCCTCAGAAAGAATCCATGACCTGGCAGACATCTTCATGCTGCCTGAAGAACAGGCTCTGCCTCTTATGAGCAAATACGACGTTTCCTATGCTCTAGTATTCACGCCGGACGACCTCCAGAAATTCCATTGGATAGCTGAAATCGCAGGATACAACGCCTCCCAATATTTGACTCTGGAGGACGACGTTTATCAACCTACTGAACTCGGCTCACACGTAACACTGTTACGTCTCCTTTTCGATGACACACTACACCCACAATATTTCACAAAACTCTTCGACAACAGCAAGGGCAAAATATACCGAGTTGACTACCCATAACATATCGATTGGCGACTCCTGAAGCAAAAGCGTCTCCTTGATCTTGTTATACGAGATGTTTAATAGATAACACTAGACGAAGGTGAATCGAGACTCTTGCTAGAGGAGGACAACGTTGTCGTCTAAACGTAGGAGACCGATCTCTCCCTTTCTTGACGTGATCCCCGGGTCAATTGGCTTTCCCTTGCTAACCACAGGAATTTTCTATGGGCTGGATTTCTGGCTCCTATCACCAACAATCCTATCATATCCTCTCAACTTGGTGTTTCAGGGTCGCCTTCGCTCTTCCCAAGGAACCCATCCTAGTCACCTGAGGTCCTTGGGCTCGTGTGAGACACCCGATCTATCTGGCCGGTCTCCTCGTAAACCTCGGGGCAGCCATGATTGCTGGAACCGCGCTTCTGCTCTTGGAGTTCGTAGGCTACCTCCTTTTCGAGATTCTGCTTGACGCACCACGCGAGGAGAGGAACCTAAGAAGAAACTTTCCGGGCGAATATGAAGAATCCTGAAGCAGGGCGCAGGCTGGATTCCCAGGATAAAAAGGTAGAATCCAATCGCGAACTCTGAGTCGACAGATACCACATGAAAATCACAGAAGAATGAAGCACCCGAACATCTTCGGGAAATCCTTAACCCAAAGATTCACCAAAATTACCTTGTTACACGAAATTAAGGAGGTAATTTGTTATGCCTAAATTTTTGAGAATTTCAAGCCATTCGACGGAAAACTGTCCACTCTTCAATGATGAAGCTAGGAGAGTGAGACAGGAGCTTTTGGGTAAAGCCGAGGAACTGATGAAGAAACACGAGGTCAAGAGGCTTGCGGTCTGGATTGACACTGATGAACACACCGGCTACACGGTGTTTGAAGCCCCGAGTCTTAAAGCTTTAAAGAAGTTACTACAGGAGCCGGAGGCTTGGGCACTCGGTGCCTATGATAAAATTGAGACGAAGCTGGTAATAAGCTTGGAAGAAGCAATGGAAATACTAAAACGCACAACATAACCCTCTGCGCAAACAGAAAACCCACATTCCCCCCTTTTTCTAGACACATGTACTCTGCTTCAGAATCTTGACAACCTTCACTTTCTGAACTAAGAAATAATTTTCGAACTATCTACAATTTCATTTATATAACAAGCGTGTAGTAAACTGCTTTTTAGTCAATGTTTCGATTTCTGGTATTTCCTCAGCAGAGCCACGCATAGATCATCCCAAACCGTAAACTAGAACACCATAGTCGCTCATCCTTGAACTGCTCTACGAAATCAAAGCCCTCTACATCCATAGCAAAACATATAACACGATGCGGACATAACCACTGACCAGGGAGCATTTCACATGAAAAAAGCATTGAGACTGATTCTAATTAGCGTAATCACTCTAGCTCTCTCAGCCAACATATTAGGCACAAATGTTTACGGCTTTCCACAGGGAATAAAAGGCTACTCTGACAGCGGATGCACACCCTGCCACGGCGCTGATCCAGGTGCAAACACAGAAGTCACCATCACCGGCCTGCCCGGAGCATACGAGCCTGACAAGAACTACTCTCTCACAGTCGAGGTTACGAGCACCGTGCCCTCCACATGGGGCGGCTTCGACCTTTCAGTGACAAACGGAGTGCTAGTTGTAACAGACCCTGTGAACACCCAGCTAGACAGCGGGGAGTTAATACACACAGATAGCGGGAAGCAACAGAGAAGCTTGCCCTTGAACTGGACCGCTCCAACATCGGGAGCCGCCACATTCTACGTCGCAGGGTTGGCCGCTAACGCCAGCGGAGACGCAGATGGTGATGAGTGGGCCCTCTACACCGTCACACTGTCTATCATCCCAGAGTTTCCAAACCTCATCCTCCTACTAGTCTTCGCGGGAACAATAACGGTCGTCCTCCTCTTCACGAAGAAATTCTTCCAAGACTCAACAAATAAGAGCCATTTAGCTGCAGATCCAACCTGAGCCGCTGAGAGCGCACGCACACCTGTCTAGCCATAGAGCTATCTCTTTGTCAAGCATTAAACTTCGTCATGCACAAACAGTTCACTGGAAGCGCTTCTGTCCCATGCAGAAAAGACATACTTGTCATATTCAGAACGCTTTCCAACCTCTAAGACGTATTCTAAGATACCTAAGGGGCGGCATTCCGGTTGAAAACCGAGTGCAGATGCTAAGAACTCTCA
>CAYGBS010000083.1:0-7114 GCA_964348215.1 uncultured Candidatus Bathyarchaeia archaeon | reverse complement strand
GAGTGCGACGAGAGCTGGAGCACCAGAATAAGTTTCACTTCCACCTACAACCAATAGCTTGCCAAAATCGCCTTTATGCGATTCAACGGGACGAGGCTTGACAACCAATAAGACGTCCCCTGGCCCTGCAAACTTCTCAAAGGTTTTGGGCAGCCCAATCTCCTTTAGCAGTAGCTCTCCAACATACTCCTTTGCTCTCAGCAAGCCTGGTTTCGCCTTGTGGAAAGTGACAGTCAAATCAGCTTTGACAGCTTCGCCCATCACTTTACCAGAGTCCGCGTCTAGACCAGTTGGAGCATCAACAGCCAAACGAAAAGCTTCCATTTCATTCATTGTCTTGATGAGTTGCCAAACTGGTTGCCGCGGCAAACCTCTCAATCCAATTCCTAACAAAGCATCAACTACAACATTCGCCTTGACTGGGGGTACTTGAGATGAATCTGTGACCTCATGAACAACTATAAAGCCTCGTAAGGATTGCAAGGCAAGCCAGTTTTTCCGCGCCGCTTTATGTCTAATATCAGAAGCTCTGCCTGCGACGATGACCTCCACAGGATAGCCCAAAGAAGAGAGGTGGCGAGCTACCACAAAACCATCACCACCGTTCCCACCTAAGCCGCAAAAAACCGCAATACGATTCTTCTTAGATTGGAATCGAGAAAGAATCTCAGAAACAATGCTGCTACCGGCATTCTCCATGAGCTGCAAACGTGAGACGCCGAAGTATTCAGCGTTAATCTCAAGGGCACGCATTCTGCGACAGGTTATAGCTTCAGCTTCCAAAGCTTCCACGTTGATTAATATGAGAAACTCTATTCTTAAATAGATAATCAAAAAAGAATGCTACCGCGAAAAACCTTCATTTCTGCTTCAACAGACAGTTCTCACGCCTTGACTTTTCGGTTTTTGCGCAACATAACTCGCGTTCATCGGGAGTGTGCAAACAAAAAGGAGGATTGCGTGTAGCTTAGCGAATCCATCGGAAGGGGCGCGCGTTCTGCGTTTAGCATTGGCTATCAATTATGTCCCTTGGGTGCCGAACGTCATACCTCTTGATTTGAGGCTGAGCCTCAAAATGCTGCTGAAGAATCTGAATTTCCATCAGGCTCTCAGGTTGTTCCGTTGAACCTTCGCCAGTTCGTTTCTCTGGAGGTTTGACTCGTTCATATATCTCCTGTTGTGGAGTAGCTTCGTCGCTTACGTATGTAAACCTCTGCTTTTGTGTGCTCGTTGAGTAAAACCCTAAGACTATGAGTATTACCCCCAAGACTATGAACAGCACGATGTAGACAAACTTATGTGACGTGGTTAAAAAGACGCCAGAAATGATGTCGCTGAACCAAAACGTGAAGATTGCAAGGAGAAAAAACACTGCGGAGGCTCCGTGAAGGAAGTTAATTCTTCCCTTACTCTGGCTTTCAGCGCTGTCGACGACCCCTTGTGTTGCTAGAAGGGCTTCTCTACGGATTCCCTTCCGTTCATCTAGATTCTCTTCTTCTCTGCGTTCTTTTCTCGAACGAATGTCGAGAAAAATCATGAGAAGATAAGGTGCAGACAAGTAGAATCCGGCGATTAGAGGATTTTGAAACCAGACGGACAAGGTTTGCATTTGAATCGTTGGCTCTGCTCCTGTAATAAGAGTCAACAACTCTTCAACTGATACAGCTACAAACGTTATGGTCAGACATAGAAAGAACTGAAGCAGAACGCTTCTTCCTCTGCCGAGAATGAGCAAAGGGATTACTGAGGAAAGAACGAAAATCCACGCGAAAGCGTGTATGAAAGCAATTGTGTCAATACGGGAGCCCAGAAACCCACTTGCTGACGGCCATGAGTTGCCAAGGAAATCGACGACAGAGTAGACCGCTGTCTGGGTAAATATCTGGTAACTGATGATTAGGCTCCACGCAAGGGAAATGTATAATGGCGCTGTAAACGCCGTCTTTCTCAGTCTGCATCCCCACTGCATACTGAACTCACGGATAGAACAAAACTGTTATGAACGATGAATCAATAGTCAAAGTAGACCAAGTTATAGATTGAAAACGCTGTGTGAGCTTGAGGCTTGAGAATAGCCATTCGGCAGTCACCTTCAATTCGTCCCCTTGAATGCCGAAAGCTGATGAATCTGGACTGATTGGTAGGTTCAAATATCGGTTTTAAATTTTCGGAGTTCAAATCCTTCCTCGGCGCCAAATCCCTGTAACTTCATTTAGATCCTTGATTGCGTGCGGTAATTGTGGACCGGGCGGGATTTGAACCCGCGGCCTCCGCCTTGCGAAGGCGGCGATCATTCCAAGCTGATCTACCGGCCCTTACCCTCCTTCAGAAAAGAACCTGTACTAAGAAATTTAGAGATTTCGGTCTGTTTTTGAACTTCAAGATAGTCTGGAATCGAGTTTAAGGCCTGTTCTGATTTTCTTGAGATGTTTAAGCAGTGCTTTCATGCTTTTTCACTAGGTTTGATGATGTTGTACGTCCACAGTTTTCCTGCGATTGCTATGCATTTCTTGAACGTGTTCATAAATTGCATGAATGAGTGAATGATGGAAGTCTCTCGTTTGTTGCATTTTTGAACTCGTGGCTTATTCGTTCTTTTCCTCGTTCATAACATCTGCCAAGATGTCTGATATTGTTTGGCTTCTTCGCTCTAATCCTTTTTCCGCCATTTTCTTGTCAATCCAGTTGATTATTGAAAGAGGAATCTCGAGGGTAATCAGGTCATTACCTCGCTTTGTAGCTTCTTTTTTCCATTCGTTTAGTCTTTTCAGAGCCTTTGCGACCTTAACGGTATCTTCATAATCTTCTTCATAACCAACTTCATCTTTTTCCAACTCTAACCGCGGTGCTCGGACGTGTAATACAATCGCTATCACCATAAGCAAGAATCCTAGAGACTCGAAAGTCACAAAGATCCATAGAGGCCATTCAAACCCTAACAATACTTGGAGAATCGGGGCGCCAACTAGCGCTCCACCGGCACCACCAAATCCACCCACCAAACGACTATGCAAGCTTTTTGCGGACACAGCTATTCCTTCTTTCACACTGTCATGTGCTTTATCCACCTAAAGCCCAACCGTGTCGCCCTCTTTATGTTAAGGTGTTCTGCAACTTCTTAAGGAATAGCGATTTTAAGGCTTTACCAACTACTACGACAATTATACTAAAATTGATTGGCATATGTATGCCTCTGTAGCCGAATATTCCTGAACATAACCATAGCTCTCCAATACTATTTAAAATGTCTCCGAGTTCGAAGCTAAAGCTTGCTGCAGCCCAAAATACCTTATAGAAAAATACACCTTCGAAAAGGTCTTTGACGGCCATATCAAGGATGATGGGGAAGCTGCGGGAGCTTGTGGCAAAAACGCAACCAAAATCTCAATATCTCCCTGGTGTGAAAATATCTTCCCCCAACCTTTCTTCTCAGAGGGGCAAGTCTCCAAATATGTATTCATAATTCAAACAAGTTAAGTATTACAATTCAGATTTTCTAAAAGCGTGGATTCTATGCATAAGTCCAGTAGCAAGCTTCGCCACAGGAGAGGCTTGGACTCGATGAAATCCAAAGGGCAGAAAACTACATGTCTATATCCAAATTGCGGGAAATCTTTTAGCGAACCCATCAAGCTTACCGTTATCAGTGAGGGCGGCATACTTGAAACATATGATGCTTGTCCTCACTGCTTCTCGCAAGTTGCCAATGTCGGACTCTCGAAAATCGAGGGGCCTTCTGAAAAGAATATCAAGACGGACATTGCTTTAGATAAAGACACTGAAGAAGACACTAAAGAAACCACTGAGAAAACTCACCAGAAAAAAGCTGCTTGCTGTTCACATTCTTTTGGGTATCTTAGCAAACGTCCGAAGGGCTCTTCGATTCCAGATGAATGTTTAACCTGTCCTGAAATCACGAAGTGTCTCCTTCAATGAAGAGAATCTACGCTTGCGATCTAATTCTTGGTGACTAGGAAAACGCCTAAGAAAGCTAAGAGTCCTCCTACGATGATAGATATGGTTACTTCCTCTTCGACCAGCATAGTTGCAAGCAAGGAAGTGATCAAGGGCTCTGCGAATAAGAAAGAGCTTGTGACGGATGCCTTAACCTGTTTAATAACATGGAACCATATGTAGTATCCTATCAAAGAGCAGGTCACAGACAGATAGAGTATGGAAAACCAACTGCCGACACTCATGACGAATACTTCTTGCAGCGAGTTCTCCAAGAGCGAGAATGGAATAAGCAATGATCCTCCCACCAAAGTCACCAAGGCAGTAACAACAAAAGGGTCAGAGCTTTCCATAATCTGCTTCCCTGACAATGTGTAAGCAGTCCAAAGAAACGGGGTGGAGAGCAGGATAAGACTCCCTAAGAAGAATTGTTCATTACTTCGGAAATCTAAGACACCGCCTACAATGATGGTAAAGGTGCCCACCGCCGCAATGCCTATCCCAAAGAACTGCCTTTTATTCAGACGTTCTCTAAACAATAGCACTGAAAAGACTGTTATGAGAATCGGCGAAAGCAGGCAGACTAGAATTGATGCGGTTGCAGCCCCTGCCATCTGAATGCCAGTGTATTGAGCAGCGAAAAAGGCTGTGACACCTGAAAATGCTAAGAACAATATTTTTGGCACCTGTCCTAACTCAGTAAGAGTGAAGTTTCGCCTCTGATTTTTCCTCAACACCAGAATTACCAAGAACAGCCCTCCCGCAATTAGAAACCGGAAAGTCGCAATTGAAATGGGCGTCAAGCCTTCCCTTAAAGCAATCTTGACAGCAACAAACGAACTACCCCAGAAAGTAATCAGCACTATCATAAGCAATGTGTTTAGAGAGCTTATTGCGCGAGTCTCCATACTACGTTCCAACGCTCAATCCTACCAGTGATGAGTTATGTATGTGCTATTCAACCTTGCCTTCTCTTTCAGAGGCTTTGTAGTATTCTGAATGTTTGTGCGCGCTTTCTTCTGCATATCTTAAGCGTTTGGAATGTTGATTTAAGGCTCGTGCACAGGAAACTTGTCGTATCCCACTGTTGTTTCAAACTCTCTTCTTTTTGGCGCTTTCAGTTTTGCATCTGTATACCCTATGTGTATCATTGCGGCTATTCTATGATCTTTCGGAATTGGAAGCACTTCTCGTACTGCTTGTTCCTCTCCATCGGCAAGGGTGTAAGGGCAGGATCCTAATCCTTCGGCTGTCGCCGCCAACAAGACATTCTCAATTGCGCACCATGTACTCGCAAAGGCGGCTTCATCAAAACCTTTTTGTATTGTCCGTCTGTAGCTGGCAACTATCCAAACGGGTACGTCAACCAGATATTCTTTTTTCCATGTGCCCCCACGGCTAGCTAGATCTTTGGCCACTTCAGGCTTGAATTCACTCCAAGCTCTGTAGCTGTATTCCGTGTGGATCTTCGCTAAACGTTGCTTGAGTTC
Organism: uncultured Candidatus Bathyarchaeia archaeon; assembly: GCA_964348215.1. Taxonomy (GTDB): domain Archaea; phylum Thermoproteota; class Bathyarchaeia; order Bathyarchaeales; family SOJC01; genus CAYGBS01. The sequence goes on along the minus strand of CAYGBS010000083.1, from coordinate 1,670 downwards.
TCTATCTTGTATTACCATGAATCCCCACGGTTGCAGATTTCCAGCGCTGGGTGCCCACAATCCTGCATCTAGAATACGTCTCAAAGTTGCTTCTTCGATGTCGTCTGTTCTGAATCTTCTCACGCTGCGTCTACGTTTTATAACGTCATAAAAATCCATGAGACCAAGCTCGCCAATTTGATGCCTATCCCAGCTAAAAACCGTTTCTGTTAGAAAGCTTTGAGAAGACGTGCGAAGAACTTTAAAATGACTGTTCCGGCAAGCATTAACACTAATCACTCCGTGCATTATAACAGCTTTCTCTGGATGCATAGACTGAAGTTAAGCCAGAAACTTCGTGGATGCGTGTGTCAATACATGAAAAAATATGCAAGAAGTGACGCGTCGAAAAATAGCGGCGAAAGTGCTTCTCCACAAGCTACATTTCTCTACGCAATAATATCCCACCTTTTCTGCTCAGAACATCTAAGTCATGGATTCCACATATAGAATAAAATTCCAGAATGCTAATTAAACGCCAGATCTTCGATTATCCTAAAAAGAACGGTTGATGGCGAATAGGATGAAATGCTATTGGTGGGTCTGTCTCTTCTTGCTGTTGCTGGCTGTTATGCAAAGTTTTCCTTTCGCTTTCGGTGAAGTACGGTCTTCCCAGCTTCAAGGCTACTCGTTCCATGATGACCACTTGAACGATGAATCTGACGAGTTTCCTAACGACTACACCCCTTTAGTCATGCCAATTGGCAGCGGCAGACAGATCACTGTGGCTCCTGTCATAACCTGCACTATGAATGAAAGCGACATCTGGAAGCCTCACTATCACCCATGCAAATTAGCTCAGACGATTGTGGTTGACAACGATTGGAGTGATGGTAATGTCAACTACACATATCTCTTTGAGGACTGGACTGACTATGACTGGAACGACATCATCGTAAACCTATACGCTTCAACCTCTGACGGTGTGTTCTCAGATATTTTTCTTGCCTTCCGTGAAGCAGCATGGAAAAACCCTTTCAGCTTACAAATAACTGTCCAAGGTGTATGGGTTGAAATCCAATGGAACAGCACTGATTATCCAAACATCCAATCATCTGCCGTAAACGATGGGGAAACCATAGAAGTTGATCTATTTGCTGAGTCAAACATTGATGACAAAGCGCTTATCAGACTTCTGATTCCACCCTTTGCTGACTTTTTATGGTATCCTGCCAACCCCCTCATAGGCGAAATTGTGGTGTTTGACGCTTCAGCAAGCTATGACCTCGACGATGACATTGTAACGTATTCTTGGATTTTTGGAAATGAAACTTCAGTTGAGACTAGTAATCAAACGATCAGTCACAGTTTTGCTCTTCCGGGTCTTCATGATGTGGAACTGACAGTTATTGACAGTGATGGATTATCAGGCGGGATCTCCAAACAAATAGAGGTCTCAGCTATTATTGGGGGCGAGACAGCTTCAATACATAGTGCTCTCATAGATATCTGGAGAACGATAAACACACTCTTAATGATCACCGTGGTCTCTTTTGCCGTTCTAATGCGAAGAAAGAGGAAGGCTCAGCCGACTTAGCTGGATGTCTTTCTGAGCTTCCTAGATAGCAGAGAAGTCAGCAGGTCAGATGAAGTGCGGCCACAACTTTCTTATTGGAATTCGCCAGTTTGTT
>CAYGBS010000082.1:0-7116 GCA_964348215.1 uncultured Candidatus Bathyarchaeia archaeon | reverse complement strand
GTCTACGATCGCGGAGTATGGGTTGTGAATCAGGTCTGAGGATACTAGAGGCTCTTCGCTGTAATCTAAAATCCCCTTAAGTCCCTTGTTTGCTGCTTCTTTGAAAGCTGCGTTGACTTCATCTACTGTGACTTCTCTGTTCAAAGTGGCTACGAAGTCAACTATGGATACTGTAGGGGTTGGAACACGCAGGGCTAGCCCGTTCATTCTTCCTTCGAGTTCTGGTAGCGTCAATGTGGCTGCTACTGCTGCACCGGTTGTTGTCGGTATCATGTTGAAAGCAGCTGACCTTGCTCGCCGCAGGTCTCTATGCTGCATGTCGAGTAGTCTTTGGTCATTAGTGACCGAGTGTATTGTATTCATGAGTCCTGCTTTGATGCCAAATTTGTCATTTAACACCTTTGCCACAGGCGACACACAGTTTGTTGTACAGGATGCAAGGGAAATTATATGATGTTTTTCAGGATCGTATTTGTTGTCGTTGACACCGTAAACTACAGTTAGATCTGCGCTGGGAGCAGGGCTCATCGGCGCTGAAACCAGAACTTTCTTTGCTCCAGCTTGCAAGTGCTTTGAGGCATCGTCCCTTTTTCGGAATCTTCCCGTGGACTCCACTGCTAGATAGACCCCCATTTCCTTCCAAGGTAGCTTCGCCGGGTCCGGTTGTGCCATAACCTTCAGTTTCTGCTTGACAGCGCCGTCTTTCTTGATGATCAAAGCGTCTGCCTGAGCTTCTACATCAAAGGGCAGCCTGCCATGCACCGTGTCATGTTTAAGGAGGTGAGCAAGTGTCTTAGCGTCTGTTAGGTCGTTAACCACTGCAAAGTCAATTTCGGTTCCAGTTTCTAGAGCTGCTCGATACAATAGTCTTCCTATTCTGCCAAATCCGTTTATAGCTACTTTTGTTGCCATTCCAAATCACCAATTCGTCTTAGATTTGCAATACTCTAACAGCACTTTCCATATTAATTTTCCTACTACACATCAATTTGAAATGAAAAGAGGGAAATTGGGATCTCAGCGGAGTTTCATCAGTGCCATCTCAGCGGCTAAGACCATGGGCTCCCAAGTCTCACAAAGCGGTGGCGCATATGCCGTGTCCACTTTCGCCAATTCTCGGATAGTCATCTGTTTCTGAATTGCAAAGGACAACGCGTTTATGCGTTGTGTGGCTTCCTCTCCTCCTATGATTTGCGCTCCAATGACTCGCTGCGACTCTTTTTCAACAACCAATTTTACCTTGATTGGTTTGGCGCCGGGATAATAGTCGGCTCTTGTCTTCGAGGTGATCGTTCCAGTTACGGTTTCTATTCCTTCTCTCTTAGCAAAGAACTCTGTCAACCCTGTGACGCCGATCTGAGTGTCAAAGAGTTGAGTCACTGCCGATCCTAGAACACCTTTGAACAGAGCATATCCACCTGCAGCGTTGATTCCTGCAACCTTTCCATGTCTCACGGCTACGGTGCCTAGCTGGGGGCATACAGGCTTTTTGGTAACCATGTTGATGCTTTCAGCACAATCGCCCGCCGCGTAGATATCCTTCACGTTAGTTTCCATCCTTGCGTTTGTCTTGATGGCTCTTGTATCTCCTATAGCTATACCTGCCTTCGCAGCAAGTTCTGTGTTTGCTCTTACACCTGTTGCAACCACTACGATGTCTGCGGGAATCTGCTCGCCCGCCACTGAAACCGCCGTTGCCTTTTCTCCTCCGAGAATTTCGTTGACTCCTTTTCCCACGATTATTTTTAGTCCTTTTTCCAGTAGCATCTCGTGGACGATCTTTGCCATTTCCTTATCTAACATGACGGGAAGGACTTGCGGTATGAGTTCGACGACTGTGGTGTCTAACCCTCTTTCTTTTAGAGCCACTGCTGTCTCGAGGCCTATTAGGCCACCGCCGATGACCACGGCGTTTCTTGCACCGTTTTTGATGGCTTGGTCGATTTTTTGACCGTCTGGAATTGTGCGGAGGGAGTAGACGCCTTCCTTTTCTCTGCCTTTTATTGGAGGAACAAACGCGTAAGCCCCCGTGGTGAGGATTAGGCTGTCGTAAGGGATTGTTTCGGCTTTGCCTGTTTTGTCGGTTGTGTCGATTGTTTTGTCGTCTGGGTTGATTTTCGTGACTGTTGTTTCTGTTATCAGCTTCAGTTTCATCATTTGATAGAAGCTTGGGGGGAAGACTATCAGGTCGTTGAACTTGGGTATGTGGTCGCCTATGACGAAGGGGAGGCCGCAGCGTGAATAGCCGGTGTGCTTTTCTTTGGTTATGAGTGTGATTTCAGCGGTGCGTTCGGTCTTTCTGGCAGCTGAAGCTGCGTCAACGCCTGCAGCGTGGGCGCCGATTATGACTATTTTTGGGGGCATGTTTAGTAGCCTTCTTCTTAGAGAGTTTTATGCCATTCTACAGCTTTAGAGTGGTCCATAATGCTTTTCAGTTCATCTGTGTTGGCGGGGGCTATCACGAGGAGCCAACCCTTGTTGTAAGGGTCCTCGTTGAGGAGTTCTGGGCTGTTTTGCACCTCAGCGTTTACTTGTTCGATCTTGCCGGTTAAAGGGGCCACTAGGTCTGAAACGGCTTTAACCGATTCCACTGTGCCATACGGTTCATTCTGCTCAATTGCATCGCCTTCTGACGGTAGTTCTACGTATACTATTTCGCGCAGTTGTTTCTGAGCATAGTCTGTTATGCCTATGCGAGCTTTGTCCCCTTCGATCTTAACCCATTCGTACTCCTTTGTGTAGTAGAGTCCTTCAGGAACTTCTACGTCCTTTACTTTTACCATTGTTTGGGTTCACCTCTGTGTTGAAGGGTTACTTTAGGGACATTGTGTTTTAAAAGATTGCCTATACGTCAAAGGACTAACCGTGTTTTTTGAGGCGCTTGAGTACATACTTGTTTTCTGTGGCAGCCTAATACTCTAGGCTTAATTCGGCTTCATAGCGTTTTGCCGAGCATCGGATGGTCATGTTTTCTTTCAATGCCATGTTTCAAGCGCTGTTTCCAATTCCTTGTGTGTCTTTGCATATCTTTCTAACGGTGTACCTTGTATTTTCGCGTCCACTGCCTGTCTCATGGCTTTGGCGCCTGCGGTGCTTCCGTCTTTGTGACCGTGGATTCCTCCTCCTGCTTGAATTGCGAGGTCCAATCCAAAGATGTCAATCAAGCTTGGAACCAAGGCTGGATGGAGGCCTCCTGAAGCCACGGGTAAAACGGGCTTTAGACTGTCCATGTGGCTTTTTAGGGCATTACAGTTTTCCAAAACCTCTTCCTTTGTTTCAGACATTTTTCCAACAGCGGTTCCTACATGAAGCTGATCCACACCAATCATCCTAGATGCTTTTGCAATGACCTTCATTGAAATCCCATGTTTAATGTTCTTCGTGAACGCTGCATGTCCAGCTCTGTGGCCGTGGATTACTAGATTGAAGTTTTGGCTTCGTAAGGTTTGTAGGGCAGCGAAACCACAGGTTAGAATGTCCACCATTGCATATCTTCCACCATGGTCTTCTATGAACTGTGCCCGCTCTAACATTCGGTTCGTCTCTGACGTTACGTTCGCCATGTAAACCTTCTTCTCTCCAGTTTCCTTCTCTGCTTTGTCTCTGCTTTCCAAGGTGGCTATTACCCGTTCTTCGAAGGGATTAAACCGTTGGCTGCTCAGATTCTCATCGTCCTTCACGACATCGCATCCACCAACCCAGGCCTCATACGCGACCTTTGCGTGATCCATGGTTTTCAGGCCAAGTTTCGGCTTAATTATAGTCCCCACTAGAGGCCTGTCTCTGATTCCCAAGAGCTTTCGAATTCCATCTATGCCGTACTTCGGGCCTCCAAAGCCTCTTACTATATTCGACGGAAAACAAACGTCGTTGAGTCTAAGATTCTTTAACCCAGCTAAGCCGAAGACGTTTCCAGCGATGCTGCTGAGAATGTTGGGCATGTTGGCAGCTTCAAACAAGTTGACAGGGTAGGCTACGCGGATGTTTCTTCCGTTCATCTCGAAGACTGTAGCGTGCAGTTTTCTTGCGTAAGGTTTTGCTGTAGTCAGCTCTGTCCATGTGCCAATGGAGCTTTCAGCGGCAACTCCGCCTGCAGCCACTTTGATGTCAATTCCATCAGGCTCTAAGTAGAAATCGCAGATCAAATCGTCTTCTTTCGGGCTGTATGACAAGTCTACAAAGTCAATGTACTTCATGTTTTTCTTCCCTATAACGGCTTTCTCAGAATGTTTATGCACGAAGAAGCCTTATAAGAACTGACATGACAACAGTTTTCGTTCTCCACACGTCTCGTTCTTTGAATCTCAAGCTGATACATTTCTCATCCGCGTAACTTCTTTAGCCCTTCACTCATGAAAGTCAGAACGCGGCAAACTTTTTAGAAGTCTCACAACGAATAAATACAAAGAAATACGAAACAATCTCAAGATAGCTTAGAAGGGCCGGTCGTCTAGTTTGGTTAGGACATCTGCCTGACACGCAGAAGGTCGCCGGTTCAAGTCCGGCCCGGCCCACCATTCTTTGGGTTTGGAACTATCAGTTTTATATGCCTCGCAACCCTTTTCTTGTATGCCCCGCGGGAAAAAATTCGCCCACCTCTTTGAGAACCCCGATGTCAGACGATGGTATGACAACACGGGTAGGGGTTCAACTGGTACCGCTGATGTCTACCTAGAATATGGACTTAAGAGGCGCAATCAGCGAGTTTGGAAAAAGTAAAATGACGGATTGTAATTTGCATAAAGCAAGATTACTCATGTGATAAGATAAGGGCTGCTCCCACAAGGCTCAATAAAAATGCAGCCAATCCCCACGCCAATAATTGCTTCTCAGGCGATAGCCCAAAGGCAACAAAACCTAGATTTGAATAAATGAACATAATGCCTCCCCACAGAGCCTTTCGACTCAAATTCACGTGTAAGACTACGGACGCAATGATAATTCCCACACCGCTAATGCATGTTAGAAACCAAGGAGAATAAAGTCTAATCACCGAAACTAGCAAGTTCAATATGCCTCCCGAAAAAGACAACGCTGAAGCAGCAAAGATAGTTTTTCCTTCCATTTGAGCCACAATTTGTATGATAAGCACAATTTGTAGCTATGAGTATAAAAAAGCATCGAAAGATTTATCAATCATAATTAATGAACTATGAATGAAAGTCAGGAGAGAACTAAAAGTAGAATGAAAAAGGTAATTCTTGTTGCACTCTCGTTGATTTTGCCACTATTGGCAATCGGTTGCTTTGCATTGACATCCACTTCACCTTTCAACAGTCTTGTTGAGACTTCACCTAAAGTTACTGTAAAAGAGTTGACGGTATATTATATCGGCAATAATCCTTCGCTCACCAAAATCATTGATCAAATGCAAACTCTAAAAGTCCAGACAAAACAACTTAAACTGCAAAGATTTAACCCAAACGACACTTCCAAAGATATGAATCTAAATGAACGATCCTTAGTTCTGATAGATAGCGACTGGATTTCCCAACGAATAGGTGATTCTGAGATCCACATGTTCTTAAGAAAAACAATTCACAAGGGAGCAATACTAGCGTCAACGGGCAAACTGACATCTAAGTTCTTTGAAATCTTAGATGAGGCCGGAGTCGACCGACTTGGCAGAGATGAGATGGGAAAAGTCAGAAATCCAGCCTATGATAACCCTCCGCTTGTCGGCTTCAAGTTGAAACAATCAACCACGCCAACTGGATACAGATATTTCTATCCTTCAATATTCACATGTAACAGCGAAGACACTGATACACAAGTTCAATCCTTAGCCAACTGGATAGGAGGATAAAACTATGAACCAAAGCGATCTACCCCCACTAAGCTTCTGACTGGACTTGAACCCATTTGGGTATTAGTCCGGCCCGGCCCACCAACTTTTTGCTTGCGTCTCATTTCCTTCCTTGCATCAACCTTACCGCCATCTTTGCTTCTCTAGCGGCTTTCGCAGCTGCGCCGAATTATGCGAAAACCTGCGATTCCAGAGCTTTGAGAAAAGAGGGCGTGGCTGTTTCAGGCTCTTTGAGGTATTGCAACAGCCGTGTGAGTTCGCTGGACGCCTTTCATACTTTGAAAGCTGTCAAGAATCTCAGTCAACGCATCCATGTTAGCGAATTCGATAAAAGCAACCACGTCATACTGGCCAGTAACTGCATGTGCCATCTTCACATCCCCTAAATTAAGCGCTGCTTTCGCGATTTCCCACGACTTTCCAGCCTCGCAGTTAACTAAAACATATGCTTCCACAAATGCCACCTAACCTAACTCTGCAGAAGAAACATATAACCCCTATGACACTTTTGCTACACCTGGCTCTGCCATTCTCTACAGTTTGTCAACTTTGTCAGGCAGCGAGTTCCTGTAACCCCACATTCTTTGCATCAGCAAACAAAGGTCCGCGATCATGCTTCACATTGCACACTCCGTATCTCGTCCAAACTGCTTGAAACACCTTCCTTGCTCTTCACAACGTTACGCTCAGTTCAAGAGATTAGAAAATATGCTGCAATCATGAATACGCCTGTCAACAGAAGAACGAGCCCTGCGCGAGTGAATCCTTTGGACCTCCAAGAATCTCTTCTCAAGGTTTCAGCAGGACCGACAGTGTCAGCGCCATACAAAGCCTCAGCAGCGGCAGATAGGACAGCTGCTTTAACACTTGAAAGATTTAAACCTCCCCTACCGAGCAAGAGCAGAAAACCCAGCAACAGAAACATAACGCCCTCAACGAACAGGGCCTCATTCGGCGAGATTATCTTGCCCGAAGACAACAAGGAGACATTGATGAAATGAGCCAAAACGACAACTAACAGAGAAATGAAGATGTGAACTGCAACTCTTAAGATGCTTTTTCTCTTCATGATCTTTCCCGCTGTTGAGGTTGCCAATTAGTGGGAGGATCAGGGAGTAATTGACTGGCCTCTCATGAGGAGAACATCCTCAGCAGTTTCGGGGCTACTCTGCTTTGGCATCTGCTAATCTAGTAGTTAAGCTTTAGTCAAGAACCACCTCTTCGGGACGCAGTCTAGAAAAACTTAAACACGTGGTATTGCATGATTCTGAATACGTTGCCGAGGTAGCTCAGCCTGGGAGAGCACCCGG
>CAYGBS010000081.1:6880-7183 GCA_964348215.1 uncultured Candidatus Bathyarchaeia archaeon | reverse complement strand
AGTTTCAGAAGTTTTTTTATGTAACTATGAGAGAGATAGAGATGGAACGAATGTTTTTCACTGATTGATTCGCTGACTTCGGTTGATATCAAGTTTTCCCTTGCTTATACCGTCATCCTAGCAACATCCTAGTAACATCAATCGAGTTACCAGCCGAACTACTCGTTGCTGGAGGCGAAGAAACAGTAGAGGAGAAGCGGAAAAAACGTTAAGGAAATCAAGGTTGTGAAGCTCGGCGGTCAGGAGAATATGATGGTGAATATGCTCGCGTTCAAGAGCAGTAGAATTCCTTGAAGGATGCAT
>CAYGBS010000081.1:4882-6833 GCA_964348215.1 uncultured Candidatus Bathyarchaeia archaeon | reverse complement strand
GGTAGATCCAGCTGGACGAAGTGTTGAGAACCGTTTCTGGCAAAGGGATATAGAAGTAGACGAGCAGAACACACAAGGTGCCTATCATCAGACCGCCTAGAGCAGCCCAGGGAACATCTCGTAAGGGTTTTAGAAACAAGGCTAGGCCAGTGACAATCAGCAGGAATCGGGTTCCAAGATCCCAAGCTTGCTCCACCCAAACTCCGGCACCAGTTACCAGCAAGAGAATCCCAACGATGAACCCGAAGACTGAGACAACCTGCAGCAGCGCACCCATAGACTCCCCGACAATAGGAGCTGGCCTCGCAAACCTCGCCAACAGCCACGAAGTTGCAGCAACCCCGCCTAAGACAAGAATCAAAGGAGTAATGTTCACCAGAAATGTAAGAGGCATCCTGAACTCACAGGTATAGATTCCCCCCGTTGATTCTTAATTCTTTTGCTAAAGGGAAGGTCATCTGCCGGGCAGAGAAATGCGCACGCTGCGTATGTGGGGTCGTGAAAGATGGGCTCACTTCTGCCTGCTCAGAATTTCGTTCAGTCTTTCTAATGCCTTTTTGTTCTCCTTCCATTTCAACAGCCTTAGAGCTTCTTCAAGACTGCACCATCTATATTCAGAGTGTTCTCTACGGTCTATCTCGATCTCCTCTGTAGGCAGAACTTCCACACCGTAAACATATTCCTTTTCATCGAGAGCAGTTGACAACTCAAAGCTGTACACATCCTCAATTGTTCTGACAGGATTCCCGATTCCAGTTTCTTCCAACACTTCTCTTTCCAGAGCTTCCATCTTGGTCTCCCCTTCCTCCAACCCTCCAGTCACAGGTTGCCAGAACCCCTCTCTTTCCGGAGTTCTCTTCAGAAGCAGATACTGAATTTTCCCATCAGTTCTCTTGAACAAAATCCCTTCAATCTCTATTGGCAATCTCATAACAGATAAGAAGAACTGAGAAGAATATATGAAACTTCTCCAGCTCCATAGGTTTCCACAAACCATAAGACTGATTCAGCTTGAGCTATAAGCTGGAACATGTGAGGATTGGACTTGCTGATTAGAGAAATGATACCTAGAGATGCTGAACAAGCAGCTAAGATTACAGAAGAGATCATGCGTGACAGTTGGCAGAATTATGAAAAAGACTACTATCCTCAAGAGGCTCTGGATTTTGATATAGCAATGCAATAAGCTGGAAACCTGGAGGAGGCTCTCAAGGTTGAGAGGCAGACTGTTCGGCAAGTCTGGATTAGCCAAACTAGGCTGGATAGGTGTTAACCCTGATCATCGAAGAAAAGGCATTGGAAAAGCACTGCTGAAGTGTCAACATCCAAACCTACCAACTGGCCACTGTATAATTGCTGCAACAGCCAAAACCAACAAGGCAAGCGTTCTCTCAGACGATCCACACTTCGCTGTGCAAGACCTACAAACCACTTGGATCTGAAAACCTCATCGTACTTCCCGATTCCTCAAAACTGCTGACGCATCGCAATCCTACAAGGCGAGTAGAGACCATAACTCATGAAAACCGAGTTGAGAACCTTGGAGTAGGTATCAGACTTGAAAGGTGACGGTTCAAGCTTCGCCGTTTCTCTTTACATATTGTTTGCAGCGATCTTCGCCATTTTCTACGCGGTCTGGGTGCCAATAGCAGTTCGCACGATAAGCAGCTTTGTTGGTTTCCGAGTTCAAGCGTGGATAACCTTCGTCACAGTTCTCATCTTCAGTAATGCTGGAACCTACGTCTTTGTGTCAGCCGTTCCTTCATATCTACTAAGAAGAAGAAACATATTCCTCCAGTTTCTAGCCCATTTATTCTCAAGCACCGTGGCTTCCCTAGTTGAGTATTTTATAGCCGTTCGAGGAGTCGACGGAAGATTCTACACAAGCCTATCATGGCTTCAACACCCAGTATTCAGCGGGCTCTACCTAGCGATCCCCTTTATCTTTATT
>CAYGBS010000081.1:0-4872 GCA_964348215.1 uncultured Candidatus Bathyarchaeia archaeon | reverse complement strand
ATGGCGGTTCGATCTGCGAAAAGCGACAAGGGGCCGCAGTGATTATATTAAGTTGAACAGGAAGAAAGTGGAGAGGTGAGACTGTGAACGAAGACCGCGTTAGGCGAATCTTAAGGAACAAGAAGCTTCCAAAGATGAGGTCTAAACTTCTGGAAATCGCACGTTTCATCGAAAAAAGCCGCAGCGTAGACTGCCTCTTTCTCCCCTACTTGAAAAAAGGAGACTGGAAGCAAGCTAAGAAGTTTCTCGAAAATATCAACAGGCCCATCAGTGACGGAACCTTCAGAGCAAGAATAACAGAGTTAGAAAGGTTGAAGATTGTTTCCCGTGATGACATCGACCCACTGAAAAGGAGGTACCGGCTAACCCAGTTAGGTCGAGTAACCTCAGAGATCTTACTTGAACTCTTCGAGAAACTGGAAAAACACATCTAAAAACAAATGTGTGCGTATGGTGCCAGAGGGAGGTAAAAGACTTAAGAATAAGCCAACATCTAGAAAACAAGAGCCGGGGTAGCCTAGCCTGGATTGGGCGCCAGACTCAATCTGGAGAGCAAAGCAAAAAGGGCCTATGGAGCCCAAGCCCAGAAGTCGCGAGTTCGAATCACGCCCCCGGCACCAAAACACAGTGCTTAGTAGACTTGCAGTTCACTCTGCATACTCGTTCATTCACTTCTCTGTGTGGCTATAACTTTTCGGTTCAGTTATGTCTTTGCTGCTTTGTGTTTTTGGCTTGGTTGGTCTGTTGCAAGAAGAACAGGGATAACCGTTCCTTTTTGCGACATGCCAAAAAAAGGGGCAGGTGGACGAAATGTGGTCACCTGGTGACGCCGAATATTGAAAGATGGGTTGTTTCTGCGATGATTAGGTTGTATTCTGCGCTAAACCGCATGTCAATTTCATTCCACCCTTCGTTTAACTGCCATAGCTTTATTCTCTTAGGGTCGACTGCTTCAGCTTTCTCTCTGTCCAGTATGATTCTGATCTCTATCCTACCTTCGTACTCAACTTTTTCAGTTCCAACCTCATAGTACTGCACTGCGTTCTTCAGCGCCCTTGCATCTTCTGGTGGGATTGTAATCTTGCGAGCCGCTGTTGAACCTTCCTTTGTGACTTTCTCGAAAACCACCGCGACATAATCTGTCGGGAAGACTGCAACCATTTCTCCTTTCCTTGTTTCGGCAGAACCAGCTTCCATTCTTTTTTGTCCCCAAGACAAACTCTGCTTTGGAACTAATTATAATTTTCGAATTGCATTCAAACAGACAGAGACCTTTTTGCAGAGTTCACAGAAGAGGCACCATTAGGAAAATGTAATGCAGCGTACATCAACTACACTGTACATTTCGGATTGCCAAAACACAGGTTTGATTTGCCCTTTCCTTAACCTGAGTTTTTGAAAGCTTGAATTCCTCAATGCACACTTCAATATCTTGAATGGTTCTTTGGTCTAGTCTGCCGATTTTCGTTGCTACAATGTCAATCGGGTTAATTGCTTTCCAAGTTCTGGAAGTGGAGGAAGCTTCTACAACAAGTACCGTGTTGGCTACAGAGATAAAAGGGTGAGATTTCACAGCCAGATGTGCGAGCGTCTCAGCTGTATTCCTTACCATAGCTTCCTGCTATCATAACTATGTCAAATAGGTCAATGACTCCGTAGGGTTCAGCTATGTCACAGTGCGAGTTCCAGTTAGAGTCTGAAGGAGTAGAGCCATAGGCAACTGCACATGTTACGATATCGAAGATGTCTACTTTCAAGTCATGGTTGATGTCTCCGATATCCCAGTAGGGGTTCATTAAAGGATAATGGTCTACGTTGCTGCCGTCAATGACGTAAGGTGTGTCACCTATCCCATCGTTATCATTGTCATCACCGTTGTAATTACTCCAATAGTTGCCCTCGCAACCATTGTCCCAGACATCGATTGAACCTTGACTGCTGGTCGCCTGGTATAGATTGTCCATTAAATTGTTGTGAAAGATTACATTTCCATAAGCATCCTGTAACTGAATGCCTCTAAAATTGCTCAGTATATCATTTCTGACCACAGAGTTGTTGTCGGACCAGACTAGATCGATTCCAAATGCTTCATTCAACTCTATTATGTTCTTCTCTATAGTATTATAGCTCGAGGAAAAGAATGTTATTCCATCACCATAATTCGTGGCCACTCTATTGTCAGTAATAGTACAGTTACGGGAACCATCAAGCTCAATGCCAGCAGGTCCATTACGTACTGTAAATCCGCTGATGTTAACATTCACCATGTCTTTCACAAAGATAACAATGTAATCAAGCTCAGGAGTAATAGGAGCACCATCGATAACTGTTGTCTCTCTGTTCTCCCCTAGAAGGGATACCGATTTGTTTACAACCACATGCTCATAGTATGTTCCATTCCTAACAAAAATCGTGTCTCCATCATTAGCTGCATTAATGGCGTCTTGAATCGTTAGATAATCATCCGGAACGATTATCTCTGTGTCCACTATCCTGAAAAACGTGGATAATCCCCATGCCTGGTTATCTCTTACCTCATACATCCCAGCTTCCACCGGGCCGAGGGTGAACCCGTCAGACTGATTCCAAGTATAGGTAACATTCTCTCCAGCAGCTAACTCAAATACGCAAAAGCATGGAAGGGCTGCAAACACACATCTATTCTCTGGATAAGTGAATATGTCCCAAGGCACTGGCCACCTGCCAACCCATGATACAGTCTCATTGCTGATGTTCGTAAGCGTAGTTGTAACATTTTCCCCAAGCTTGTAGACAGGCTTGTCAGTTTCTAACACTAGTTGGGCCTCTGAATCTGATTCAACTGGCTGTACGTTAAGGGTCAAGGTCAACATGCTAAATAGAAGTAAAGTCAGCACAATAATAGAGACTATTCTTCTCACTTCTTCCCCCAGCACACAATATAGCTTTGAACCTTATTATCATTTTTGGAAGAAACTCCTTTAGATCAACACCATCATGAACTGAAAGAAACCACAGAATCATAGGAAGAAACCTGCCGGTCTCAGCGGCTTAATGTGCAGTCTAGAAGTATACTGCGCCAACGTTACCTTCTGTGCACTCACAGACACATTCTCAAACTCACTTTGAACAACTGCCTACGCATCAACGAGTTCTAGGCTTCCGCTAGGCTTATCATCCCTCAGATGCGCCGGGCTTGATCGACAAGCGAATCGATTTTGCAGCTTGACCTATTCTTTAGAGACAGGTTTGACCTTCACGGCTCTTGGACCTTTGTATGAGCTCTCTATCTCAAATTCCACTTCTTCCCCTTCTTCAAGGGAACTCTTGCCTTGAACGTCTGATGAGTGGACGAAGATGTCCTCTTTACGGTCTTCTGTCTGTATGAAACCGTATCCTCTTAAGCCAAGCCATCTCTTCACTTTGCCTTTCAATAGTGTTTTCACCTCATTTGCAGTTATAGAAGTAGGGTTTTTCTTACCTTAGTTCCAGCTTCGTCTTCTTTGCGCGCGCTATATTAAGCTATCGCAGCCTGAACACCGATTACAATCATTCCAGACAAAATAGCAACTAAGCCATGTATGCTCTGCGCGCGAAAAGGAAGACATGGTAACCCCGAAGACACAAGCAGATGCCATGAAGACAGCGCGGCGGCTCATTGACAAGGCACTAGGCATGATAACAAAGAAGGACTGCCAAATCAAGGTCGAGTGAAAGAGTTCCGCGCAGCTGGCTTTCCTCTCACAATAGAGAATTGTTCCATAAGACTTTTATTTTTTATTGAGATGATAATAATATGAGAAATGCCCTCTAATAGGATGAGAAAGGAATGAGAAAGGTACTTGTATTAGTCGCTTTGGGTCTCTTTGCTCTGTTATTTGCTGTGGGAACGGTTTCAGCAGGAAGCGAGCAAGCCCGTGGACGTCCTTGGCAACTCGGATACTGCGAATGTGGTCTGTGCCAAACCGATGATAATTCTGGTGAGGGGAATCAGGCATTGTTTGATCCTCTATGTGATCCACCTGGGCAAGGATTCGTGCCAGGGCTTCCCAAGAGTGTAAACCATGGTTGGTGCCTAGGCTATCTGCATTTGGCAGGCGCGCCCGCTGGTGTGCCTGCGCCAAATTGGCCATAGGGAGCTGGAGCCAAGACACAGCCTAACATATCCTCCTTTTTCTATAGCCCACCCGGCTAACACTAATCCTTGGTCTTCCATTGTTCGTCTGGTTTCCCTATATCGTGCTACAGGAAGATAAAGATCTCATCGAAAAGTTCGGCAATGACTACAAGCATTACATTCAGGAGGTACCCAGCGTGAATTTCCTACAGGGGATTAAACGGTTGCTACGCAGAAGCAGAGAACAGAAATCTTGATGGCGCACGCACTACCACGAAGGAAAAAATGGAATTATACTGGGGAAGGAATTTGTGCCATAACAAAGGATGCCATTAACAGGACCAACGCGGCTATTGGAGTAGGGAAAAGCTCACTTTTTATCTGAAAAGCTACGAGCAAGGAACCAGTGATCAAGATTGAGTTTACCAACCAAATGGAATTGCTTCTAGAATGGATCTCCTCATACAAGCGACGGTGTTGTCTAAGTAGCTTATCTTTGTCTTCATCGCTAAAGAGAGGCATGTATCAATCAGTTTCAACGTACCTTTACTCGATTATTTGGGTTTCTGGAAGAAAGTTCTATAACTGATGGATATTATGCGCTGTATACTCGATTTCGATACTATCTCTATATAACGTATTCAAGATATATCCTTCCTCTTCCTTTAATGTCCATAGATGTATGCTGGATCGGCTCTACAGGTATTTGGATACCTTTTCAGGCCGTCCATCTCGTCCGTCCGTTGGTTGGTTGGTTGGTTGGATAAAACTTTAAC
>CAYGBS010000080.1:0-7222 GCA_964348215.1 uncultured Candidatus Bathyarchaeia archaeon | reverse complement strand
GGTCGGCCAGTGCGATTGCTCCGCATGCTCTATGAAAGCGGTGAACCAACGACGATCTACACTTTACATATTAAGCAAAACGATCTGGCATCACAGCTGGGAATAAGCCGCCAAGCCCTAAACGTGCACCTGCGTAAGCTCCGTGACCAAGGTTACATTCGTACTGGTAGAGGCTTTATTGATGTGACTGAGAAGGGCTTAAAGCTTCTGGGGGTATCTACAAATCCCGCTTTTGTCTTCCTTAAAATCTCTCCTTTGAAACGGAAAGAAGCATATGAGAAAATCTTTCAGTTTCCTCTTCGACGTGTTTTTCGTGTCGCCGGCGACATGGATGCCATTCTAGTTATCGAACGGGAAAAACTCGACGAAGCACTCAAAAAATTGGGAGAGGTTAAAGGGGTCTTAGACACCAGAACTTATATTGCTATTCAAACGCTGAAGTAGCCCTTTCAAGGAAGTGTTCCTATATGAAACTATTCGAATATGAGGCAAAGGCGATTCTGAAAAAATTCGAGATTCCTGTTCCTCAAGGCGTCTTGGCAGTAACCCCGACTCAGGCAAAAGAACTAGCTTCTCAACTTCAAGCTCCCTACGCTGTCAAAGCTCAAGTGCTAGCTGGTGGAAGAGGCAAGGTCGGCGGAATCCAATTTGCTGACACATTGAAAGATGTTGAGAATGCAGCTTCAGAAATCTTAAGCATGGATATAAAAGGCCTTAAAGTATCCAGAATCTGGATAGAAGAAAAAATCAAGTCCAAGAGAGAACT
This sequence comes from uncultured Candidatus Bathyarchaeia archaeon, assembly GCA_964348215.1. Lineage (GTDB taxonomy): Archaea > Thermoproteota > Bathyarchaeia > Bathyarchaeales > SOJC01 > CAYGBS01. The sequence goes on along the minus strand of CAYGBS010000080.1, from coordinate 6,456 downwards.
TTACTTTGCGATCACAACCGACCGTTCGTCCCGCTGCTACGTAGCCTTAGCATCCGCCGCAGGAGGAGTAGACATAGAAGATGTCTCAGTCGAAATGCCTGAAAAAATAATCAAGACGTTGGTAGACCCCGTCTTAGGCTTTCGGAGCTATCATGCCAGACAGCTGGCAACCAAGATGGGATATCGCGGTAAACCCATGCTTAAGCTTGCTACCATCTTTGAGAAACTCTCAAAGGCCGCAATGGAGTTTGACGCCGAACTGATTGAAATGAACCCGCTCCTCGAAACCGTGAGAGGGGATTTTGTTGCAACGGACGCTCGGCTTATCATCGACGACAACGCCCTCTACCGCCACCCCAAATACAGGCAGCGACTGTTCTTAAGAGACAGAACTGAACTGACGACTGAGGAAATAAAAGCAAAGAAGGCAGGTCTAGCCTTCGTGCAATTAGAAGGCAACATTGGCATAATGGGCAACGGTGCTGGCCTAGTGATGGCGACGCTGGACACAGTCCAGCTCTATGGCGGCAAACCGGCCAACTTCCTTGATGTAGGTGGAGGGGCCTCTGAAAATCAAATTATTGCAGCTCTGGATATCCTGCTAATGACCCCTAAGGCGTCGGTGGTTTTCATTAACATCTTGGGCGGTATAACGCGATGCGACGAAGTCGCAAAGGGAATCATAGAGGCAAAGAAGAAGCTTGGTTTCACAAAGCCTATGGTGATACGTTTAGTGGGCACAAACGAAGAAGAAGGACGCCGTATTCTTACAGAAGCTGGAATCCATGTCCTAGATAGCATGGAGGAAGCTTCAAAAAAAGCAGTGGAAATCTCCACGGAAGGGTGATTGCTAATGGGAGTCATCGTTGGTGAAGACACCAGAGCTGTTGTGCAGGGTATAACTGGCACTCAAGGAAGTTTCCACACACGATTGATGTTGAATTATGGAACTAAGATTGTTGCTGGAGTTACTCCGGGCAAAGGTGGAACGCAAATCCACGGCGTCCCAGTTCATGACACAGTTAAGGATGCACTTCAGAGATATGATGCGAATGCGTCGATAATCTTCGTCCCCGCACGCTTTGCACCAGAAGCAGCCTTGGAGGCCATGGAAGCTGACTTGAAGACCATCGTAGTGATTTCGGAACACATCCCGATCAAAGATTCTATTCAAATAATGGCTTATGCAAAGAAACAACGCGCAACCGTCATCGGTCCAAACACACCCGGCATTATCGCTCCTGAAGAGTGCAAACTGGGAATAATGCCTGTCCATATTTTCAAGCGAGGCGTCGTTGGAATCGCCTCTAGAAGTGGCACGCTAACCTATGAGATCGCTGCCGGGCTAACGAAGCATGGGTTGGGGCAGTCTACATGTTTTGGGTTAGGCGGAGATCCTATTGTTGGTTTGGACTTTGTGGATTCGCTAAAAATGTTCGGGAGAGATGCGCAGACAAAGGCTGTCGTTCTGATAGGTGAGATCGGCGGTGAGGCTGAGGAGCAAGCCGCGGAATACATAAAGAATTCGAAGTATCTAAAGCCCGTAGTGGCGTATGTTGCTGGACTTACCGCGCCTAGGGGGAGACGTATGGGGCACGCGGGGGCCATCGTTATGGGTAAAGCGGGGACCGCTGAGAGCAAGATTCAGGCTTTCAAAACAGCTGGCGTGGAGGTTGCCGAGAAACCGAGTGATGTACCGAATCTTCTAGCTAGAGCAATATGAAAGAAATATCCGGAAGGCCGTTTTTGACAAGTTTGCATACTTGAATAAAGACAGCAAAGTATATCTGCAGCAATCGTGTTTCAAACGTGAAGTGAACGTGGAACAATAAGGAAGAAATGGCCATTGCCTGTAACTGATTTGCAGAAGAAAACCATTGCTCAGCGTCATAGGTTATACATGAAAATCTGCCGGGAGTGTGGCGTTCGAAATGCACCTACGGCAGTAAAATGCAGAAAATGCAGAAGCAAGAATTTACGCTGGAAGAAGCGAGAGCTGGTCCGCTAGAATTCTACGTGCTCTTCATCATCCAAGGCGACAAAGTCTTTCCACTCTCTTGTGATGTTGCCCACTCGTCCTAGATTCGCTCTCACAACGTCTAGTCTGAAGGGACTTCTTATAGTCCTTGCCATCTGCGACAAGATGAAGTCTGGGCGCTGCACAAAGAACTGCCTGTAATAGTGGCGAATCATCTCCTTTATTTCCTTGTAAGGCACCGTTCCTGGATGGATGTTGGCAACGGCGACGCCCATCTCCCAATGTCGCTCCTCCTGTCTTTTGGTCAAATAGCCTTTTGCTTTGAACTCATCCCAGAGGGCCATGCCTGGGAAAATGCCCAGAATATTATATTGGGGAACATCAAGGGGGATTTCTTGTGCGAACTTAAGAGTTCTCTCTATCTCCTTTCTCGTTTCTGTTGGAGCCCCTACAATAAAGGATCCAACAATTATATCCATTCCGGCTTTTCTAGCTGTTTTCACGGCGACCCCAGATTGCTGAGGAGTAATTTGCTTTTGATAATAGTCCAAAATCCTTTGGTTTGCGCTTTCTATACCAAAGTACATTATTTTGCAGCCTGCCTTCACCATCGACCGTAGCATCTCATATGAAGCGTGGTTTACTCTTCCTTCGCAAAACCATTCAACATCCAGTTTTTCTTTAATGATTTTTCTACAGAGCTTAACGATTCTCTTTTGATTTACGGTGAAACTGTCGTCTACGAAAAGGAACTGCCGGTATCCCTCGCTTGTCAGCAGCTGAAGCTCCTCAAAGGTTTTTTCGACTGATCTTGGTCGCCATATGCAGTGGACGATTTTTTGACAGCCACAGAATCTGCATTGATAAGGGCAGCCTCGGGAAGACAAAATGGTTGTGAATCTTTTCGGAGCGCCGATTGCACCTACAAGCGCTGAATGATATTCAACATTTAGCAAGGTGCGGTCAGGGATTGGCAGTATGTCGATATCTTTAATCAAGGGTCTATCTGGAGTAACAATGATTTCCTTTTTTTCTCTAAAGGTTATCCCTTGCACTTTCTTTAAATTCCGATTTCCTTCTACAGCTTTTACAAGTTCTTTGGTTGTTCTTTCGCCCTCGCCGCGCACGGCAATGTCTATTTGTGGATAGTTGCTGAGTATCCTTCTGTCATTGAAAGTAGCATAGTAGTTTCCAACTACAGTGAGGATGTCCGGGTTTTCTTCCTTCACGATCTGCGCGATTCTTGCCGCGCTTTTCCCTGAGCTTGCAAGAGATGAGAAACCCAACATTTCAGGATCTTGTTGTTCCACCCATTTCGCTGCTTGTTCTATGGAATAGCCTTCAGCTGCCTGATCTAGGACTGCAACTTCCACTCCATCCTCTTTGAGTACAGTGGCTATGTAAAGAACACCTAACGGTGGCCAAGAACCTACGACCTTGCTCTTCTCAGTTAAACTAAGTTCCTCATTTGCACCGGGGCTTATGAAAGCGAACTTCATCTTTCCGCGATTCCAACTCATTATCCTTTTTAGACTTTGCATATGAAATTTTTGCTCGCCCTTCTTCTTCAACGGAAATAATTACGGCCGAGCTTATAAACCGGAATTTTGCAGCTAAAGAATCAGCTAATAGACAGCAAACGTGAATTATCCTTGTCTCAAGAGTGGCAAAATTGCCTTATTTTCTTGTAGGCTTGCCTTGGATTAGTCATTTCTTCAACAAGCTTTTCAAAAGGACATTTGTCGGTTTTCTCTGTGTTCAGAATAGATGGAACGAGGTTTTCAAATTCGCATAGAATGCTATACGATTTCAGAGTCTCCAGACCGCTTTGGCTCATTGTTACTGCAAAAACTGCTTTGACGCTTGAATACGCGCAGAGAAGAGCTGTAGCCTTGCCAACAATTCTGTCTGCAACTGAACCGCCAAGCAGACAGTTATCTAGTTTTTCAATGGCTTTTAGAAATCCACCAACTCCTCTCATATCGGTCTCAAAGATAGATTTAGAGTTTTTTACGAATACTAGACTTAGCTTTTTATCTTTCAGTATCTGCTTGGCAATTTCTAAGTCATCCATCATTATCGTCTGAAGGACAAAGAAGAATGTTTTCTTAAATGTTTGCTAAGTTACAGCAAAGAGCTTCTCTTCAGGTATCGCAGCAACTTTCCAAGCCAATTCACGAACTTCTTCGTCCTTTAACTTCTTATGTGATAAGAGCCGCGATTTTAATTCCTCAAAAACTGACTGATTCAATGCAACAAGTATCCTTTGCCTTTTTTCGTTCTGCTCAAACTCTACTTTGATCCGTGAAGAGTTTTTTAAGGAGAGTTTTTGATTGCCGATAGTGCACCTCGTCGCCATCTGAAGCCCATCTATGACACAGGAAAACGGAGTGCGAAGAGGCAGTGACGCTGTAAGTCCCAACGGGTCACCCTTCTTCCTCCCAAGTCTGTCTAGCCCGATTAGTCCCATCCTAATGCCGATGACTAAAAATGGTCCTAGATGCCCGTGAAAATCCTCTGCTCTTTTGAAGATCGGGTCACTTCTTTCTACACTGTCTCTTTTCATATGCTTATACAACACTATTGTAAGGTAAGCCCGGCTTTTTTGATGTAGTAAATTAGGACATCAGCCAAGAATGCACTAATCACTGCTTCAACTGTAAGTTTTATCATGATCGGTGTGAGAATAGCTGCAATAGCCTCAGCCTTTACATCGATAAAAAAGTGGAACCAGATAAAGTCTGTGATAACGACATACGGAGCTTGCACACACCAAGCCAAGATCCCCGCAACAAACGGTCTTAGCCTCCTCGCGAAAAGCCCGTTTGCCAAGCCGAGGATGGCGAGCCCAATGATGATAAACGGAATTCCTGGAAGATAAACGCCCATAAACAAGCCGCCAATACCACCCGTAATCAGTCCGTAAATGGGCCCAGCAAGGACTCCGACTATGAATATTGGCACTTGTGAAAAGTGGATTGACGATTCAAAACTTCCTACTGCTATAGGCAAGATGAGAATGTTTGCCAAAGCTCCCATAGTAGCAGCCAATGTTAAGGCTTTTACTTTTTCCAACTGGTCATCAGCCTTGCCATAGGTGTTACGAAACTTCAAATAAGTGTTACTAGTGTTACTAAATATAGCTTGCGGTTTGGTGTGTCTAGCTAGATTAACAGGAAAAGCAAACCTTGTTCCTGATCACGTATGGCAGTCGGCAATCTCCTCAGCAGGTATTGCGCAGTAAATTTGCTTTTTGCAATGCATGTTTTTCTTTACTGTCGTTGCAAAAGAATTGCTGCATAGAAAAAAGAGGGGTTTAGGCTGGTTTTCAAGTAAAGCCGGACCTATGCTCTTGCACGTATTAACTACTAGGTAGTAGCTCAATTAGAAGACAGAATCAGTGTGCCTGTGCCATTTACAGGAGTACCGAAAGGAACAGGGAATTCAGTTGTCGTGCCACTGTAATGCATATCATAACCATCCAAATATGACCATCCCCCAGTTGCACGTGTTACTTGGCCGTTAGCCACCCACTTGAAGTTAGCAAATCTCCAAACACCTTCGTCAAATCCTTCTATTATTTCTCCATCATCCGTCACGATAATCCATGTTTCAGAGAAGAGCTCTACTTGCCTGGAAAACTGGCCCCCGTCAGGGTGATGTACAAATCTCCGTTGATGTCTCCCCAAACTGTTCCAATCCACGTGTACGGCGACGTCCCTCCAAACCCAACCCAATCCCAATTGAGCTCAGCGAAGAGTTCGCTTCTAAGAGTCTCCTCGGGCTGTGCCGAAACTGCTGGCATCAATAGCATGGGCAGAAGTGTAGCCATGCACACTATAAGCGGTGTCAATAGCATCTTTCTCATTTCCTTTTCACCTCCTTCCATTTACTCTGCCCCTCCAAGGCGCTTCGAAGAAACAGATCCATCAATCTATTGAAGTGCCTTCAAACACGACAATAGAGTAAAGAAAATATTTCCCCGTCTTTTGCCATTATTATTTCAAACATTTAAAATTTATGATACAACGTTCTAGAAGATTCAAAAAGTCTATCAGAATTGTTTCACCTCCATTCCCATACACATACTAACCAAGCCTAACACTTTCAATAATACCTTCGACGTAACAGAAAAGGAGGTGATTTGTGGATGAAATTTCCACTGAGTGAAGAGTTCTAATCCCACCAACGTTTGTGAGACACGGTTTCGCGGTAAACTTAAACGTATGTTTAGACCTAACCCCCGGCGCCAAAACCATTATCAGGGATGAACCCCCGTCCTCTGCTATTTCCGTTTCCTGAAGATTTTGCCGCTTTCAATCTCAGTGACATATTCGAATCCTGCCTCAACAAGTTTACAGCCTTCCTCTAGGGTCCAAGCAACCCTTGAAATGTATTCGTCGTCTTGGAAGTTCACCAGATGTGTATAGACCAGTGTGTTTTTTATGTTCTTGTGCCCAAGGATTCTCATGACGTGG
>CAYGBS010000079.1:0-7328 GCA_964348215.1 uncultured Candidatus Bathyarchaeia archaeon | reverse complement strand
CCACTTTGAATCGGCATATGAAGAAACTTGAACAATTTCTCATCCTGAAAAGCCTCTAAAAGCCCATCGAAAAATCCAGACGAATGGTTAGGCGTCATCATTCCAACACGGACAAAGAAGCCTCCCTCCACACTGCAAACGCCCCTCAGCAACTCAACCAAATCTGTGCCTATATCCTTTCCATAACAAGCAGTATCCTGCGAAGTCAACCAGAATTCATGGACGTTATCCGCAACCTCACTTTCAACTTTGTTTACAATCTCTTTGACGCTATAGCTTCTAAGCCTCCCACGAGCGAAACGGACACAGCAGTAGGCACATGACCCCAAGCATCCATAACTTATCGGAATGATGGCGACTCTCGGATTAAGGTGTATATGAGGCAAATCCAGCGGCGGCATATTCGCCTCAGCATCATCAAGGCTTACAACATGCATACCCGAAGAAACCTTCTCCACGACATCAACGATTCTCTTCCCTGAAGCCGGACCAACAACTCCATCAAATTGAACCTCCCTACAGAGCCTCTCAAAGTTCACGAGGGGCAAACAGCCAGCTACAACGAGCTTCTTTTCCTCAGAAATCTTCTTCAACAAACCAATCATACGATTTTCAGTTGGACCCTTCACGGCACACGTATTGCAGACAACCAGCTCAGCGTTATGAACATCACCCACTATTGAATAACCAGCACTCGACAGACAGCCGGCAAGAACCTCAGCATCTGCAAAACTGCTGGAACAGCCGTAACCCTTAACGTAAATCCGCATCTCGGCACATCATTTCAAATATACAAGTTTAAGTCATAAACAAAAGAGTAAACTCTTATTTAAGAGATGGGCTTTTACATAAACGCGAAAGAGAGGAAGGGCAAGATTTAAAAGCATAAGCACCAACATGTTCGAAGCATATTTGCCACATATTATACAGAGATATAACCCTGAAACACCATGCCTTGTAACTACCCGCAGAAGGGAGGAGGCAGCAAAAAAAATGAAACTTATCACTCTATATCTCCCCGAACCCTACATAAAAGCGCTAGACCGACTAGTTGTGGAACAGTTCTATCCAAACCGCGCCGAAGCAATTCGCGTAGCCATCCGAGACATGCTATCCACCGAGGTTTGGGGGAGGAACAAAAATGGCTGGCAAAAAAGCAACTAGCAACGCCCTCCACTTCAAGTGGCAAGGCACTTCTAGGCCAGCTGACGGCAAGCAAGAACCATATAGAAGCAAAGTTGCAGTAATAGCAGTTGGAAGAACAGGTAACAAAACTATCACAAAACTCGTAAAGATGGGAATCACAGAAGCAAAGATGATAGCCATCGACACCGATTCAAAGAATCTCACCACATCCCAAGCAGACCAAAAAATGTTAATCAGCAAAAAACTGATCCGACGACACACTGCAAGCGGAAACCTCGCTTCGAGAAAAACGGTTACCCATGAATCACAAAAGCAAATAGAAGAAGCCGTGGCAGAGAGGGACATCGTGTTTGTGACTGCCGGTCTACGAGGTGGAACTGGAACCCATGTTGCACCAGTCATTGCAGAAATCGCTAAGAAAACAGGTGTTATCACAGTAGGAGTCGTTGTAGCGCCTTTTCAAGCAAGGAAGAAACAAATGAAACAAGCCTCTCAAGCGCTCAACGAGCTCCGCAGACAATGTGACACAGTAGTGGTAATTGATGGCAGCAAACTCACGGAGCTTACACATCAACTACAAATGGACGAAACCCTAGAAATCGCTGACCAAGTCTCTGCCAACGTGATAAGAAGCATGATAGAGACGATTTCGACGCCTAGCCTCATCAATCCAGACCTCACCGACTTCAAAACCATCGTGAAACGCGGTGGAGTTGCGGTCGCCAGCATAGGCGAGTCCGATGCATCGAGCCGAGCGGAAGAAGCAGTGAGGAATGCCCTGAAAACCCCGTTGTCGAACGCTGGTTACACAGGAGCCAGAGGCGCAGTTGTTCACGTAACAGGTGACGCGCATATGACAGTTGAAGAGGCCAACCATGTAGGAGAAATAGTCACTGAGATGATGAACAAGAACGCTCAGGTTGTTTGGGGTGCAAAAGTGGATCCAAACCTAAAGGGAAGAATCAGAGTAACTTTAGTGATGACAGGAGTCAACTCACCTCCCATGACAAGTGACTTCACCTCAATAACGCATAACCTTTTCAACCTAGAACCTTACTCAGGACCTGAGAGAAAACTTCCAATAAACCTTGGCTTGTACCAACTGGAAAGCTCTGAATCCTAAAGAAACAGTAGATCAGCAAAGAGAGAAGAACTGCAGCTCCCCGCCGCCAAGACTCTATCCTTCGAAGAGCCTTCTCCCTAAATCTATGATACTTGTCTGTAACTGTGAATACTTCATAAGCAAACAACTAAAACCGGAAGACCTATAGCCACGAAAAACTCGCCTAGCAAGCACATCTCCATGTTTGACAAACCTACTGCGAGCTGACCTAATTCAAGAGACAGTGCCGGAATACTGATTGTAAAGGTTCGAAACTCAGATTCGAAATCAAAGCCTGCGCCAGTTGAAGAGTAATTCATAAGCTATATGTGTCTCAGCCCGCTAAGCATATGAAACTGGCGGGAAGTCCTGTGGGCAGGGTGTGGGCGAAGAAAGTCAAGTCGGCAATCTACACCGTAATCTTAATCGTCGGCATAGCTATTATGATAAGCCCCCTGCCCGAGGGGACAATAATCCTCTCATTTGTGCTTAGCTACTTCGGCTATACATTGACAGGCAACATATACGTCACCGTCGTCATATACATCGGCACATTCATCATCACAATCATATTGATCAAAAAGCTCAACCTGATAGCCAAGTTCAAGGCTCAGTTAAAGAAGATCCGCAGCCAGAAGACAAGTGAGAATAACCGATGAATACTGTTCATCAAACAGCACAACGGGTTCCCATTCATCTCCGCCTCCCGCCTTGAAACCACCTTTTCACCCTCAAGCTCCAAGGTATCGACCTGCCGAAGGGCCTTGCAGCCCCTCTTCTTATCGCCTCTACGACTTCATCGACATCTGTATCGGCATCGACAACGGTATATCCCATTCCAACCTCACTTGCCTGATGAGCATCACTTCCCCCTGTTTCAGGAAGACTAAGCTTTGCCGCGATTTTCCGGTTTTGACGCACCGAAAAAAAGAATGGCACTGCAGAAGAATTGACGACTTCCAATGCATCGAAATTCTGATCCAGCAGTTCCTCAGCTATTCCCTTAAAGAAGGCAGTGGGATGCGCAACTATAGCTAGTCCATCGGCACGGTGAACTTGATCTACAGTTTCAGCGAAGGACAAACCGCTAGGTACAGGTGTATTGATCCGTAAAGCTAAGACGTGGCCTTGACTCGCGGTAATCTCCACGCCGGGGATAATTAGCAGCTCCTTGATTCCGCAGAACTCCTCTAATCCTTTAACCGTATCGTGATCCGTTATAGCAACTCCATCTAGCCGCCGCTTCCTTGAGAAAGCGATAAGCTCCTTGGGAGTGATATAAGCGTCATGGGAATATCTCGTATGAACATGCATGTCAATTTTTAGAGGCAAAGAGTCTTCACTTTATTTTGCTGCCAGCGTTGACTGGCTTGTGAGGGATCAGAATTGAAATGTTCTCGTCGTCCTCTGCCGCCAAAATCATCACCTCAGAGTCTAAGCCAAAGATGCGTTTAGGCTGAAGATTAGCTAACACTGCAATGCTCTTTCCCTCCAACTGCTCTGGTTCATAATGCTGGGCGATGCCAGCCACAGCTTGCCTATGTTCTCCGCCGCCTATGTCAATTTTCAGCTTCACAAGACTCTTCGACTTCGGAACCTTCTCCGCCTTAACAATCTTGCCCACTCGTAGATCCAGTCTAGAGAACTCTTCAAAAGCTATAGTGGACCCCGCATCTTTACTTTCCAACTTATCCTGCAACTCCTCTGCGCTGACCTCTATCTTACCAAATAGCGGTTTCGACCTGCTTATTTTGTGACCTGCAGGTAAAAGTTTTGCTGCTTCGCTCCACCTTTGAGAGTGCACATCGCCTGAAACATTGAGAAGAGCGGAAAGCTTCCGAGCAGTGAACGGAATGAAAGGCACAAGAGTAACTGCCAAAGTCTTGACAAGCTGCACCGCTACGTAGAGCGTACTTGCAGCCCTCTCCCAGTCATCCTTGACTTGGTTCCACGGTTCTTTCTCGTTGAGGTACTTGTTCCCCAGACGGCTGACAGCAATAATGTTTCGTAAGGCTGCCTGCAATTTACAATCCTCCAAGTTCTGCGCCGCTGTTGCCACCTTCTTCCCCACAGATTTAAGGACACTTTTGTCGTACGCGTCAAGGCTCTTTGCTTTGGGCACCGTGTCTGAGAAGTGTTCGTTGATAAAAGTCAGAGTCCTGTGTATGAAGTTACCTAAAGTATCATTAAGGTCAGCGTTTACCTTTTCGATGAAAATCTCCCACGAAAAATCCGCATCCTTTGTCTCTGGACGCATGGATATAAGGAAGTAACGCCAATAATCCGCCGGGAACAATTCAAGAGCTTCATCAATCCATATGCCTACTTTGCGGCTCTTCGAGAACGTTTCCCCTCTGAACTGCAGGAATTCGGTTGAAGAAACGTTCCACGGCAAGTTATAGTCATCTCGACTTGCCAGAAGCAAAGCTGGAAGAATAATCGTGTGAAAGGGAATATTGTCTTTCCCGATGAAATACAAGGTCTTAGCGTCTTTGTCAAACCAGAACTCCTTCCATTTCTCCTCTACACCGCGATCTTTGAAGTACTCGATCGTAGCTGACACATAGCCAAGAACTGCTTCAACCCAGACGTATATGGTCTTGTCCTCTGCACCAGGGAACGGAGCAGGAATCCCCCACTTGTTGTCTCGCGTCACTGCTCGCGGCTTGAGACCTTCGTTGATCAAGCTTAAGCTGAACCTTCTAGCGTTAGCTGGCAATCTCTTGTTATTCTTTATGAATCGTCGAAGCTGCTCCGCGAATTTGGGAAGGTCAAAATACCAGTGTCTCACTTCTTTTATGGTTGGCGTGGATTCGCAGATGGCGCAGTAAGGATCAACCAGCTTTGCCGGTTCAAGTGGCCATCCACAACTTGGACACTGATCCCCACGGGCACCTTCATAGCCGCAACGCGGACAGGAGCCTTCTACGAATCTGTCTGGCAGGAAGCGATTGCATTTGGGACAGTAAGGCAGCTCGGTGTTTTGAGAGAAAATGTAGCCGTTTTCATATATCCGTGAATATTGATCTGTGACAAATTCTTTGTGCACAGGGCTTTCTGTTCGGGTGTAATTGTCAAACGAGATGCCCCACTTCTTCCATAAATCAACTACCTTCGCATGGTTTTTGTCTGTAAGCTGCTTCGGCGGAACCCCCAATCGCACTGCTTCCACCTCTATCGGTGTTCCATGCTCATCGGAGCCGCTTACAAAAACCACATCCTCTCCCTTCAATCGGTAGTAACGAGCTGCAACATCCGCCGAGAGAATTGACCCTATCAGTGTGCCCAGATGAGGCGTGTAGTTAATGTAAGGCCACGCACACGTGACCACAACTTTGCCGAGTGTAATGCACCTCCAAGACTCACAGCTCCTTGAACACTTTGTCAGAGCCCATACTTAAGCACAGTGGAACAAAAAGAAAAGAGACTTTGAAGATAGAGGTTATTCCTCTCTTTGCCACGTAACTCCAGGTCTTCGTGCCGACAGAAAGACAGCAGCGGCTATGATGACAGCGCTGATGATTGCCAATATCGCTGTTACCGATAGAAGCACCACAATGTTGTCTAAGGCTCGGAGAAGACTTTGAGTAGAAGGATCAACAACGCTGACGTACTTTCGTTCGTGTAGGGCACTAGGCTCATTTGTGTATATCTGAATGTCCACCCAAGTGGATTCTGCTCTTCCATCAGTTGGCACAGAGAAGCTTATGTCTTCAAGTGCAACCGTCTTGTTGCTACCCACAGGTATTTCCTCTTCGTAAACGATGACCTTCTTTCCCAGTTCATCCCAACCTTCTTCAGTGAAAAGCATCCAGTCCTCAAACTGTATACTCACATTCTTGATCTCTATAGGATCATCGCCACGATTTCTCACCGTGATGGAAATCGTTCCTTGTCCACCTGGTTCGTATTGCACTTTGTCCAGACTAACATAGACATCGACCTCATCCGCTCTAACGGATGGAGCTAACACTATTGAGAGCACTGCAAAGATCAGAAAAAGCATAACTAGCTTTCTCAAGACATATCACCTAACCACTCTGTTCTAATATTTTTGTATTTAAAACTTGTTAGGACAAACATTAGATTCTGAATAACTAAACTGCCAGCGTCAAAGAAAAAAGGAAAGCAAGAAGCTAGTTTTCTGTTACTGTGACCTTTTCAACATTCCTTAGCCACGGAATCACAGCGTAAGCTTTCGAGAGGGCTTCAAATATCTCTCTTTCAACTTCTTCAGTTGCCACCTCAGCGCTTTCCTCAACCAAGCTTATCACTATCACTGCTTTTCTATTTCCCATCTGATCTACCTCTAACTAACTTAATTCATAGCCCCATGTGCTTTAAGCAATGTTCTCTAGAAGAGAATATTGTTGATAACGAATCCGAATCAAAACAAAGGCCTACTAGCTATGGATTGTTGTACCAGCCTTACCCTCCAAAGCCTTCCTTCCAGCTTCTAAAGAAGATATTACTGACCTTTCTCCCCCTGCATCTATGAATTTCATCGCTGCTTCAACCTTAGGAGCCATACTTCCTAGACCGAAATGTCCCTCCTCTAAGTATTGCTCCGCCTCACCAACTGTCATTTCAGCAAGGTCAATTTGATCTGGCTTCCCATAGTTAAGGGAAACTTTCTCGACATCAGTTAACATGAGAAGAACTTCAGCATTTATATCGCTGGCAAATATTTGCGCCCCCAAATCCTTATCAATTACAGCAACCACGCCTTCCAGACCACCGTCACTCCTGACCGCCACAGGAACCCCTCCACCACCACCAGCAATAACTATTGCACCGCTTTCAAACAGCGTCCTAATAGCATCTTTCTCCACTATCTCCTTAGGTTGAGGTGAAGCCACCACCCTTCTGTACCCTCTTCCGCTATCTTCAATCATCGTCCAGCCTTTCTCTCTCCTCAGCCTCTCAGCATCCAACGCTGTGTAGAACGTCCCTATGGGCTTCGTAGGATTCTTGAAAGCAGCATCCTTCTTGTCAACTATTGTCTGAGTTATAAGAGATACAACCGGAGTGTCGATGCCCACTTTCCCCATTTCATTTCGCATTGACTGCTGCAGCATAT
>CAYGBS010000078.1:3393-7496 GCA_964348215.1 uncultured Candidatus Bathyarchaeia archaeon | reverse complement strand
AGGAGCTTGTACACCCCCCATTTGTCCCCGTCCTTGAAGACAAAATCTGTGAAGGTTCCGCCCGTATCTACTCCAATTAGTAACATTTACAATCTCTCCAAATTCTCCCTTGATAGTATACGCTATCTTTCCACTTTTCAACCTTCTGACAAAGATTCCTGTATCCTCCCCGCCAAACAACAGCCCTTTCAGCATATCCCTTTTCTCTTCATGGGTCATCCTTTCCAAATGACCTTCTGATCTGTAATAACTCTTTTTAATTGCCAATAACCGAGGGTTATTTTTCGGTTATCCATTATACAATGAATTAATTCTCGCTACTCAAGAGTTCGTCCGATACTGCAAATAGCGGTATGCAAGATCAAAATACGAAAGCTGGGACATCAGAGGTGATTCAGAACAAGTACATAAAAAAGGAGAAAGGATATGACATTAGAAAAGAACAAAGACATAGCTCGGAGCTTCATTCAAGTCTGGGGCATGGGGAAACTGGACATAATCGATGAACTTGCATCGTCCGAACTTTCCGTATACTATCCAGCGTTTCACAAGGTCATCAAGGGAATTGCAGCTTTTAAACAGCAGATAACAAGATTCCGATCAGGGTTTGGCGATGCGGATATCCAGATTGAGGAGGAGATTGCTGAAGGCGACAAAGATAGGTATTTCGTCGGCTCCAGCCTCGATGGAAACGTCAATGTCCGAGCGAAGAGCTCTCGCTGGCGCTGCTATACTTGCTTGCTTAAACCCCTCTGAGGCAACTTTTTTGACGGTCTTTTTCTCTGTTTCGGAGACTGCTGGGAATCCAACGTCAATTATTGCGATTCCCATCTCGTCCATAAGCTTTGTGATTTCGATTTTCTCGTCTACCGTGAGGGATACAGCGGGAGTCTGTTCTCCGTCCCTTAAGGTTTCATCCCATATCAGAACCTTGTTGGGAACGGTGTCCGGAAGAGTTTCGGGAAGCTTGTTGTAATTTGTTATGAGCCCTTGCGTCTCTAATTCGTCCAACATTCCAGGTTTACCTCACAATAAGGTTGCCATATCATTTTCTATTACTTACCATGCTAATCTTATAAGAGCACTGAACTTAAATACGGTGAATGGGGAAATAAGTTTCTCTTCGCAACTATCAAGAGTGATGAAAACATGGAAATAAGAAGAATCTCAGTTCTGGGCGCTGGATTGATGGGACATGGAATCGCACAAGTAGCTGGGCAGGTGGCGAGATATGATGTGACAATGAGGGATGTGAAGCAAGAGTTTCTGGACAGAGGGATGGGAATGATAAGAAATAGCCTGCAGAAGTTTGTGCAGAAACAAGTGATATCTGAACAGGACATGGAGAATACTCTGGGAAGAATACATCCGACACTTGACCTAAAGGAGGCTGTAGAAAACTCCGACCTAATAATCGAAGCCGTCCCAGAAAAACTCCAAATCAAGAAAGCAGTTCTTGAGGAAGCTGACAGCTATGCACAACCAGATGCGATAATAACCTCTAACACATCTTCCATCAGCATAACCGAACTCGCATCAAGCACTACGAGACCGGAAAAGTTCTGCGGTATGCATTTCTTCAACCCGCCACAACTAATGAAGCTGGTGGAGATCATTCGAGGAGCGAGAACATCAGACGAAACAATCGACACAATAGTCACTGTCTCTCAAAAAATGGGAAAAGAAACGGTTGTAGTCAAGAAAGATTCAGCTGGTTTCATCGTTAATAGAATTCTCGTTCCAGCATTGAATGAAGCTTTTAACTTGGTGTGGGAAGGAGTAGCAGAGCCAAAAGACGTAGACAAGGCGATAAAGCTTGGATTGAACTGGCCTATGGGTCCATTAACCTTAGCCGACTACCTTGGTATTGATACAACGCTGGCTATAGCAGAAGTTATGCAGAGGGATTTAGGGGCAAAGTATACTCCAAGCCCGTTGTTACGAGAGATGACAAGGGCAAATCTGCTGGGAAGAAAGACTGGTAAGGGTTTCTACGACTGGACAAAGAAAAAGTAAAACCGTCTAGGAAGAGTCTGCAAATGGAATTTAGAAACACGCTCTACGAAAAAGGTGAAGGAATAGCCACCATAACTATCAACAGACCGCAAGCACTCAATGCCTTAAACGAGGAAACACTTGTAGAAATCTCGTCAAGAATCGAAGACGCGAGACAGGACGAGAACACAAAGGTGATAATCATCACAGGAACAGGAGACCGAGCGTTCTGTGCAGGCGCTGACCTGAAAATGATGGAGGGCGCCGGCGCGTATAAAGGAATGCGTCTTTCCCAGATCGGACAAAAGGTGACTATGGAAGTAGAAGAAGCGGAAAAACCCGTTATTGCTGCCATAAACGGGTATGCTCTAGGAGGCGGATTGGAATTAGCCATGGCATGTGACATAAGAATAGCCTCAGAAAACGCCCAGTTGGGGCAACCAGAAGTAAACGTCGGCTTGATTCCAGGCTGGGGTGGCACACAGCGTCTTCCAAGATTTGTGGGAAAAGGAAAAGCCAAAGAAATGATATTCACAGGAGAAAGAATCGATGCAAAAACCGCTGAAAAACTGGGACTGGTGAACAGAGTCGTGCCCCAAGATCGGCTGAAATCTACTGTCAGAGAATTCGCCGCTGAACTCATAAACAAGCCCCCCATAGCTATCGCTTTGGTCAAGCAATTGATCAACACAAGCAGCGAAACAAACTTGAATGTAGGATTGACTAACGAGGCAGAAGCTTTCGGCGTTCTAGCGTCTACAGAGGATTTCAGAGAAGGAGTAAGTGCCTTCCTCGAAAAACGGAAACCTCAATACAAAGGAAAGTAAGCCCTATCCTTAATAGTTACGCCAATCTCTTTCCCCTTAAGATAACTGGGGTGTTTTCGTGAGAAAAGTCGCTATCGTAGGTAAAGGAGCTACAAAATGCGGCAAGCGACAAGCAACGTGGAGAGAACTGGTCCAAGAAGCAGGCAAAGCGTTGTTTGATAGTACGGAAAACCTTTCTCCCAAGGATGTTGAGGCACTTCTCGTCGGAGCCGCCCAACCTGAAAGATTCGCGTTTCAGGTCCATGTCGCTCCAATGGTTGCAGAATACTTAGGCATATCCCCAAGGAAAGTCATAGCAACAACTGAGCTCATGTGTGCCTCTGGACAAGCGGCTATTCGGTATGCATGGGCTTGCGTTGCTAGTGGGATGGCAGTTGCCTTTGGAGTGGAAAAAATGTTTATGCCAGACATGTCTGAGGCTCAGACAAACATGGCATGTGTGCTGGATCGAGAGTGGGACGGCGTTAATGCAATGTCTGCCCCTCCATTCTTTGCAATGACTGCTCAGAGGCATATGTACGAGTTTGGAACCACAAAGGAACAAATGGCCCTCGTTTCTGTGAAGAACCACCACTATTCAGCCATGAACCCTACAGCCCAGTTTCAAAAAGAGGTCACAGTGGATCAGGTGTTCCAATCCCCGATGATTTCCCCCCCGCTGAGCCTGTTTGACTGCAGTGGAATAACCGACGGGGCTGCGGGAGTTGTTCTAGTCCCTGCAAAGGACGCGGAAAGATACACAGACACCCCGATGTACATCACTGGGTCCGGACAAGCCAGCATAGGAAATGCAGTTAACAACTTGGCAAGCATCACTGAATGGATTCCGCTAAAAATGGCTATCATAGAAGCCTTTAGAACAGCAAAAATCGCGTTAAAAGACATCGACATCGCCGAGCTACACGACTGTTTCACAATATCGGAAATAATGGAATACGAAGCTTTCGGCTGGTGTGAAAAAGGCAAAGGTGGTGAATTCATAGAAAACGGTGAACCTTACATAGGTGGAAAGATAGCGGCTAACCCAAGAGGCGGACTACTTGGATGTGGACATCCCCTCGGTGCCACAGCAATTCTGCAAACCATAGACATATTGGAGCAATTTCAAGGCGAAGTACCTAAAGGGCGACACGTCAAAGGTGCAGAAAAAGCAGTCGCCCACAATTTGAGTGGAGCGGCTAACGTGCATAGTATCATGATCTATTCGAGGGGTTGAACATGGGAAAAATAGAGTTTGAGAAGATAAAGCGATCAGAAAACATAAAACTACCTTACATGCTG
>CAYGBS010000078.1:0-3383 GCA_964348215.1 uncultured Candidatus Bathyarchaeia archaeon | reverse complement strand
TATCCTCTGGAAGATGAGGAGAATACACGAATTAGCCAGTTCTTCAAGAACCTTCAACAAGGGCATTTAACGACGACGAAATGCAAGGAATGTGGCAAGCTTTTGTGGCCTCCGAGAATCGTCTGCTCAAGTTGCTTCTCAGACAAGCTTGAATGGATAGACCTTGGAAGCGAAGGTGAACTCTACGCCTTTACAGAGATGAGAGGTGGGGCCCCGTTGGGCTTCGTTCAAGACGTACCCTTCTGCATTGGTCTGGTTAATATAAGTGGTTTACTGATCTCAGCTCGAATTGACGATGCGAAGTATGATAATTTGAAGATTGGCGAAAAATTGAAACTGAAAATTGTGGAACTTGAGGATGGCAGGATGTTCTATCGCTTTTCGAAAATCATCTAGGCTTTCTGGAAGCTTGAACAGCAGCAAGTCCGAAGTCGAAAGCTCTGATATTAGCTTCTCTCCACCTCTTGACATGCCGAGAGACAGTATGTCGATAGTCTTCTGTCTTTAAAGGAGTTAACTCGGTGCCTGCAAGTACGCCGAGCATTACTGTGTTCATCACTCTGGGGCTTCCAGCTTTTTCAGCCAACTCTACAGCGTTGAGGGACCAAAAATTCCTGCACATCTTTCTCACTATCTCAGCAACTCTGCTTATATCAGGATATTCAAGAAGCCCTGACAATACCTCAGCGGGGTAAAGAGGTCTAATATTCATGATAACTGAGCTTTCTGGACTAAGGTATTTTGCGCCGACTCGCAGAGTCTCAATGGGCTCAAACCCCAGTAGAATGTGAGCTCTCCTCATGGGCACTAAAGGTCCAAGTTTTTCTTCTCCAACTCTTACATGCGACATCACCGGTCCACCTCTTTGAGAAGCACCAAAAGTTTCGCCAACCGTGACCTGCCAACCCTTCGTGATCGCTGCCCACGCAATCAGCTGAGAAAACAAAACATTTCCTTGACCCCCCACTCCTGCAACGACAATATTAATTGGAAGCTTATACACAGCAAGTCAACCTTTGGTTTTGTATATGGCGTTGTAGGGACAGATAGTTGCACAGACTCCACACCCATTGCAGAGTATCGGATCGATCTTTGCCTTGTTTGAAGCGTTGTCCCAAATACATGCTTGGCAGCCAAATTGCTGTGAACAGATCTTACAGGCTTCCCCGCCACAATTCTCTTGGTCAACAGCGTAAATCGGGATTATTCTTTCGCTTCTTTCAATCTCTTTTCGCTTCAAAAGCGTGCATTTTCCGCGGAAGATCGTTACATGGTTGCCGGGGGTCGTGATGTTGTGATACATCACTTTTGTTGCTTCTTTAACGTTAAACGGGTCAATTACTTGCACATCTTCATATCCCAGTCCTCTCATAACTTCCTCTATTTCTATGCGTGGGGTTGACTCGCCAACAGCATTAAAACCGGTTCCAGGGTGGGGTTGAAAGCCTGTCATTGCTGTTGCATTATTGTCCAAAATGCATACAGAAACGTTGGACTTGTTGTAGAGTATGTTTATCAGGGCGGGGATGCAGGCATGATAGAATGTTGAGTCACCCATCACTGCAATTACCGGCTCGTCGAGACCGAAATCCTTTAAACGTCCGAATCCGCTTGCCAAACCTACACCTCCACCCATGCAGTGCACCGAATTGACGAGATCATGATAGAAGACTCCTAAAGTGTAGCATCCTATATCCCCCAGAACGATGCCTCTGTTTTTGTTTCGTCGAATGGCCTGCAGGATACTCCAGTAGGAAGCAAGATGAGGGCATCCAGCGCAAAATGTTATCATTCTTCTCGGGGCGAGACGGATGGATTCATCCCAACTGTCTTCATAATCCTTTGCCACAGGGCTATAGGAGGAATCGAAAATTTTTGACAAAGCAGAGAGTACTTTGTCGGGGTCTAGTTCTCCCCAAGCTGGTATGTGACCAGTGAGCTTACCGTAGAACTTAGGAGCATTCTCCATGTCGACGGCTATATTTCTAACGGCCTCTTCCAGATAAGGGGTTATTTCTTCTACAAAAAGCACATTATTAGTGAGCTTCAACTTGCTCTCAATCAGTCTAGTAGGCAGCGGGTAAACCGTTCCTAATTTCAAGATTCCAGCGTCCTTGGGCTCCAACATCTGAATGGCTTCTCGGGCATAAGTCGATGCGACGCCAGACGTAATAATAAGCAGTGAAGGCTTGTCGGCTCCTTCGTATATGTTCCACGGCGAGCTTTCGAAACTTCGCTGGATTTTCGACAATTTCTTGTGTAGCTTTTCATGTTTCAAATGGGGCCGCGGCAGATTATGGAAGGGCTGCTTATGATCGAACGTGGCTCTTCTCGGAAGTTTTCCTATCTGCCCAAGTTGAACATTCCCTCTACTGTGGCCTAACCTTGTGGTCTCTCGGATAAGCACCGGTAGGTTAAACTTCTCAGAGATTTCGAAGGCATGTGGCACAATGTCTTTGGCTTCTTGCGGCGTACATGGTTCCAGCATTGGAATTTCGATGTACTTACCTAAAGGTCGGCAATCCTGCTCGTTCGTAGAACTATGGGCATAAGGATCATCAGCTACTACAACAACTAGCCCTCCTTTCCCACTTCCCGTGGAATTGAGGTTCATCAGAAAGTCCAGAACCACATTCAGCCCGTTTTGCTTCATAGACGTAATAGCCCGCAAGCCAGCCCAGGCCGCAGCCGCAGCGGATTCGACAGCAACCATTTCGTTAGTGCTCCACTCAGCGTAGAACTCAGAATTCTTTGAAGCCCTTGCGAGACATTCCAAGATTTCCGATGAAGGAGTCCCAGGATAGGCCGCAGCAAAGTGTATTCCAGCCTCAATTGCTCCTCGAGCGATGGCTTCATTGCCCAGCATAAGCACAATGTCTCCAGCCTTGCCTTCTGTTACAGATCGCACCATATGATTTGCTTCCAGAGTTACAAAAAGGACAACCCGAAGAAATAAATGCTTTGAAGAAGGGGCTTAGAAGCGGTTAGACATCTTTCGTTTAAGAACCTCCAATGCCCCACCTGCTCTAACTGTCTCCAGCAAAAAGTCAGGTAGCTTTGTTCCCTTAAGAACCTCACCAGTAGAAAGGTTTCTTATTTCACCCCGTTCAGGATTGACTTCAAGCATCTGATTACTCTCAACCTTTTCTGAAATGCCATCGCATTCCATCACGATGAGTCCTATGTTTATGGCGTTGCGAAAGAAAATTCTCGCAAAAGACTCTGCCACAACCGCTGCTACCTTCAAGTGCTTCAGAAGAATTGGAGCAATTTCTCGGCTAGAGCCACAGCCGAAATTCCTTCCGGCAACTATTATGTCTCCCGGCTTGACTTTTTCTGCGAAGTTCTGGATGACTCCCTCAAGCACATGAGGGGTTAGTTTC
>CAYGBS010000077.1:7024-7740 GCA_964348215.1 uncultured Candidatus Bathyarchaeia archaeon | reverse complement strand
GCGGGTCCATGCGCGCGCGCATCAGTACCTGCCGATTGTCTGCTTTTGGCCGTGGTGTAGGCGATAGCCACCAAAAGCGTGTAAACGCATCTTTTACTCGTATCCTTTCAACACTAACCCATTGCGCAGGAGAAGGAAGTCTTGAAGTATTGTTCCAAATAAATTCCTGGCATAAATGAAAGTTTCCTTTTTTCTTTAGTTCTATTAAACTTTGTATTGGTGTTAGTGACATTGTTGGACTACCTGATTGCCATGCATTTCCCAGCTCGATGACAAGAGAACCATCCAGAGCAAGCATTTCTTTAAAAATTGGACCAAAACTAGACAGCCACTCAATGTAATCTTGACCGTTGAGGTTGCCATAGGCTTTGCTTCTCTTCAACGGAAAAGGAGGTGACGTAAATATCAAGTTGATCTTATGCCTGAAACCATCGAAGCAGGTCTCTTTCAAAATGTTTGCTGAATCACCTTTATATGAGGTGCCCAGCTTTGTGTTATATAATGGACGCATCGTCACGTCGCAGCCTAATCTATAAGAACTACCTATTAATCTCTTTGCTTGAGCCATCAATTGACAGAGGAAAGAGCACAAATCTCTTCGTATTCAATTGCTATTTTCTTTGTATTCATCCGGCTCATACTCTTCAAACTCATAATCCCCAAATTTTTCAAAGAAATCTCTGGTGATTGCGTCTACCGGACAGTCAATCGTGGCA
>CAYGBS010000077.1:6573-7014 GCA_964348215.1 uncultured Candidatus Bathyarchaeia archaeon | reverse complement strand
CAAACTCTTTCAGTACTAAGATTAAAGTAATTATCTCTCTATTTTTGCACTCAACTTTTACCATATTTATGCGCGCGCGCATTATAAACTTAGACATTCACTCCCGTTCGGAAGTTTGGCAAATTGGTGAAATGCTCCGACTGTGGCAATATCATTTCTGAAGACGAAGTAATTCACTGCCTCTTCTGTGGTGGTCCTCTCTGCGAAGATTGTGAAGTTGGAGGACTCTGCTCTAACTGTGCACAAATCGTGGAAGCTGATGATGACTTAGAGGCTGAAGAGGGCCATTGGTGACTGTGCACAAGCTTGTTTTGAGAAACCCAAAAAAGGAGAAGGTGAGTTTTTGGAAGTTGAAGAAGACTTTTGGTGATTCTTCTTCTACCCCTTACTCCGTTTCCTATTCTTCTGCTGTTTTTAGATATTTGATTTCTTTGTATGACA
>CAYGBS010000077.1:6106-6563 GCA_964348215.1 uncultured Candidatus Bathyarchaeia archaeon | reverse complement strand
CAGTTAGAATCTCGTCTACACACTCCATAGTATAGAATCTGCGACCGCATTGAGCGCATTGCCAACTGACTTTGGATATGCCTTCTGCATAAGGCGTTCCGGTCGTTGAGGAATCCCACCAATCACGAGCGTAGCATGGTCCACCACACTCAAAGCATTCCATCGGTTCTGGAATTCTATACATCATAATTTTATCACCTCCATTTCAAGTTTAGAGAGAGGAAGAGAGCTCACGCTAGCACCACGTTCAGTCCAGAAAGAAGTGGACTAGCGCTCTAGCTACAGCGTGGCCCTCGGGTGGCACGCTGCACACTGCCAAAGTGCTACATGCAACATGCTACCTGCTGCCACAAGCTGCTTTCTTTTCTCCGTTCCTTTCTCGTCTTATTGTACCTCACTAGCTCAACTGCTACACTATGCTGTACAACTGCATACTAGCACAAGCTAACACATGCCA
>CAYGBS010000077.1:5813-6035 GCA_964348215.1 uncultured Candidatus Bathyarchaeia archaeon | reverse complement strand
TTCTAGGGACGAGAAGTTTTACGCTTATGTGCACATGTAAGGTTTGAGCGCGTGTGAATCTTTTGAAAGCTGGGCGCGCCAAGCGTACTACCGTTTCTGACTAAAGATATCCTTCAAAGATGGGGTCGCTATTGTGATATCGGAGAAACATTCTTTCAGTGTCTTAACAACGTATTCCAATCTATCGTAGACAGTCATTTTTTCGATCCTCTTAATATGGGG
>CAYGBS010000077.1:5482-5777 GCA_964348215.1 uncultured Candidatus Bathyarchaeia archaeon | reverse complement strand
TGGCCAAACATTCCATCAATAAAAATCATGGCCCCGAAACCCTTCTTCTGAATGATGTCAATGTTATTCTTCAACAAGTATGACTGAAACTTCTTAGACCTGTAGAGCGGTCTCCTATCGGTTTGTATGCATGTGACCTGTTGATGTCGTCGGGCTAGGTCAAGAGCGTTAATTAAATCATTTGTAGTCTCCGTTTTCCCACGAAAGACGTATGCAAACTTGCGACCTCTGGTCGTATTGCCCTTTCTGTCTCGTTTGACCTCGAGAACAGCCACGATGACTATCCCAAGCCTAG
>CAYGBS010000077.1:4286-5472 GCA_964348215.1 uncultured Candidatus Bathyarchaeia archaeon | reverse complement strand
TAACCCTTCCTTTAGTCAGGAATGCAGCATCCATAAAGTGAGAAGGTTGCAAGGTTTTCGGTTTGAGTTTGAGATGTTTCGTTTCAGGTTTGACCTTCACAACCTTTGTGCGTGTGGCAGGTATTGATCTAACCAGACCGTATCTTTCAAGTGCTTTGAGATGGTTGCGCACAGCCTTAAGGGACATTGGATAACCCATCTCAGAATGCATGTACTGAGACAATTGAGTATCGGACATTAGACGATGCCGATCTAGGAGAGTTATGACCATGCCCCTCACAGTCATCACAACAAATTGCTTTCCTGGAATGTTCTTCCAATCTACGTTTGACCATCCAATGTATTGCCATTTTGTTTGTGTCCAATTGAAACTTCTTTTCATTGGACTTTCTCCAAAACCTAACGTATGTAATCAACCATGCCTTAATGAGCGCGGTTTCTTGCGAGAATTATACTGCCTTGATCATATTTCAAGTTTGCCAGGGTATTCTGCGCGCGCGCGGGGCGTTCATGTGCCCAATTGCTTTGCTGAACATTGCAACCAATCTATCCACAAGAGAACATGCTTTGCCATCAGACCCCTCAAACAACCAATTGACTAACTTGGTCACTCGATCTTGGAGCAAACAGAGAAACAAACTTCTCACTCCATCAAAGAAGTCAAACTCACAAATCACTTCCAATTCGTGATCACCTTCTTCCATGTTACCAAAGCAGTTAGCTCTGCTTCCACACCTCCAGCAACCATCACCATTCAAAAGATATTTCTTGCCGTCGTCAAGGGTGGCATGCTCGCTCTCGGTTATTGTGCGGTGCACGCGCAAGGAAAAAAGCTTGAAATAGGAACATATTCTAAATCATAGACAAATTCTTTCAAAAGAAAAACTGACTGATAGAAAACTAGAAAGTTGTTTCACAAATCATAAATCAGAGATTCCAGCAAAATGATAGATGTGATTCAGAATGCAAAGAAAAAAGATCTCGCTATCTAAGAGACTCAAACTAGCCTTAGTTTCAATAGTTCTTGTATCAGTACTCACTGGAACAATAGTAGCACTTCAATTCATACCCGCGGAGACACCATCTACTCAGAATGGGATGTTTGTTCAAGAAGAAGATGCACAGGATTCACAAAATCATTTCAGCGTCGTCTATAGAGGCTTCAGACCAGGATCGGCTCTTGCAG
>CAYGBS010000077.1:3904-4276 GCA_964348215.1 uncultured Candidatus Bathyarchaeia archaeon | reverse complement strand
AGCCTTCCCAGACTATTATATTTGCATAAATGACCTAGCGGGGGATACCTTGACATCGAAAATAAGGTTAGAGATCAAGAATCAAGAGGGTAGCGATTACTATTTTAAATTGACAAACGCATCCTACCTACCGCCTGAATGGGACGTAACAACCTATTTTGGACTTGTACGAGTTGATCAGACAAGGGAGTTCTCCGGCGATTTACGCAGGGACATGCCCTCATCGATACCCGCAGGGATGGATGATGAAACACTGGATTTGGCATTGCAAGCCTATTTTGATGAATTTTACACGGAATTCTACAGCGAAGACACGTTTGATGTAACCTTCTACTTCATAGATAGAGAAGCCCCATCCTGGACGATTTTTGA
>CAYGBS010000077.1:2694-3894 GCA_964348215.1 uncultured Candidatus Bathyarchaeia archaeon | reverse complement strand
AACGAACATTTGGTTCCGAAAAACTATCGTTGTGCCCGAGATATACATCGAAGCCTATCTGATCTTCTCAGCACGTCCCTGGGGGTCGAATTTTCAAATATACTTCAACGGAACAGCTTATTTCCTTCCAGAAGGAAGTTCCACTACCAACTGGGTTCAGGTTGCGGTACCACTGTGGATAGGCGCGACAGAGGTGTGGATATACACAGGCACCGCTTATGCTTACATGGATGACGTCTACATTATCGCAAGATAGAATCTATCGGCCGGATTGGGATGACACCAAGGCACCTGATGTCTCTTAAAACTCTCAGTCTAGTAATGATATCACTTACCTTGTTTTCTGCACTGGCCAATGCAAGCAATGACGCAGAGGTTTTCAGAAAAGGAAATCTTCAGTCTCCAGAGATGGAAAGAACAATGCCTGCAGATGCAACTAGACTTGCGAGTCTCCAGCATCCAGAACTTAATAGAACAATGCCTGTAGATGCCACGCGTTTGAGTAATCACCAATCTTTTGAAATGCGGAGGTTAATGCCTGTGGACACGACTAGACTGGCGAACTTTCATCGAGGTTGGGGGTTGGGATTCGTATCGACTAGGCGATACTGTTTTTGGGGCAATGAATGTGACCTCTTGTGGAGGAGCCTCCAATTGTACCATTGAATTTGAAGTAATGTCTTCGAACGGAACCGTTATCCATCAAGAATCGCTGAACTCCTCTCTAGATGTCAACGTTGAAACTCCAATACTCTTTGCCTGGTCAAGTGGTGAGCTATCTCTTGGAGACTATTATTCAAGACTTGCATTGTGGGACGAACTGGGTTCGCTTGTCTATGATACTTCTTGGTTCTACGCATTTTCTGTTATGGAACCCATCTTCGTATATGATTTTGGATCATTCCATGAATACGACTACAAGATCTATTCCCCGCCATCTCCGCCAAGCTATATACGAGGTGAACAGGTCGTCTTTAACTTCTCTCTATCTGTGAGTGTAGGATACTTGGGCATCAGAGTCGAAGGAAGCAAGAATTCAGACTTTCTCTTGGAAATTGGAAATGAAACAATAGGAGCGATTGTCGATGTATGTCTCCGCAACGGCTCCCATTATCTGACTTTCTACAACATTCCGAAAGGCGACTATCAAATGATTTTTGATGTGGTTTCTCCGACAGCCAAAATCACAGAGTTGCCTCT
>CAYGBS010000077.1:2282-2682 GCA_964348215.1 uncultured Candidatus Bathyarchaeia archaeon | reverse complement strand
GAAACTTTCCTCAAAGCAGATCCTTTTCTCTGGCATGAGTTGAGGGATGAAGTGTCCGTTATTGACAAAATGTCGGGCCTATGCGATACTGAGAGAAGATTTTCTCTAAATGCAGCATATATTTCCAACCGTACGGAACTCCTAGAACTTACCATCACAAACTCCACAGGATATCAGATCGTGCAACGCAGAGAAAACACATCTCTTCTTCAACAAGCCAGGGAAATACATTTCGCGTTCAATTTGACCTTCCCATCCGATCCGGTGACAACCGATCTGACTTTTAATTTGACATTAGCAGGTAGCGTGTATTCAAAGATATGGACAGTTCCACTCGCAGCACGCAAATGCCCTTACGTGATCGATTTGCAGGGTAGCCACCTTGACCTTCGCTTTTACA
>CAYGBS010000077.1:1715-2272 GCA_964348215.1 uncultured Candidatus Bathyarchaeia archaeon | reverse complement strand
ACCTAGGTATTATTGAGATTTGGGCAATCAATGTGACGTTCAATACACTGGGTGAACTCAAAGTCTTTGCAAGAGCATGGGATATGACGGGATTAGATTCAGATTCAGATGAGATATCCATCTTTGTGAATGAAGGACCAGAAATAATTTCAGTTGAAGTAACACCAGGTCAAACGGTAGAATTAGGGACTACCCTCACTTTTACTGCTCACATCATGAAATCTGATGCTATCATCACAAGTGTGCAAGTGGAAGCTAAAGATGGCCGTGATAATCTATATACAGTAGCCCTAGAAAAATTTGATGAAACAGATGAAACAGAACCTTTGAAGAACGTCACCGTCAGATTCAATGTTGAAAACAAATACATCAAGTCTACAGCTTGGGGCTGGTCATACTATACATACTACGACCTTTATGTCTCCCCGATCTTAGGTCCAAACGATAAGCACATCGAACAACCACGTGGTTTAGTGCTGTACAAGGAAGTTGAACAAGTCTTGGTGAAAGGTGTCCCTGTCACTTATCCGAACAATGAACCTCAAGTGTGCCTTTCC
>CAYGBS010000077.1:861-1705 GCA_964348215.1 uncultured Candidatus Bathyarchaeia archaeon | reverse complement strand
TGTGCTAGTGTGGGCGTGACGTATCCATCCGGAACAATGACTAAGCTAGCCATGTGGATGGTCGACTACTTCTTGGACATGCAATACAACCAAGCTTCAAAAGACAACTTGATACATATCATCGAGACCGGCATGCACGGAGAAGGTATGATTTGGCTCAATGCACTTTTCAAAGAGGTTTTTGGTACAGGAGATTTGGACACGATCCTCCAATTTTTGCCGGTCTGGTCTCTGTGCGTGTTTATCTGGGACCAAGCGGTGTTTAGAGGAGAACCCCAGATCGGACTAACGATAATACGAAGTATGACTGTTTCAGGACTAAAAGTTCTTATCAAGAAACCTTGGGTAATGCGCAAGATTCTTGACCAAGTATGGAAGAAAGTGCTCGGGACCAAGTTCCCAGGAACCGTTCCTTATAAGGCCTTAAGCAAAGCAACTCAGCAACTGCTTTTTTTTGTAGCTTGGGCCGAAGCTTTAGTTGACTGCATTATGGATGTACTTGCTCCAGCTAAAGAAATTAAAGAAATCACATGGAGCAGCATCAACCCGCCTGAATCTGGAGATTTCACGAATATTAATTTGGGTGACCCAATACTCACGGTCGATTTTTCAGGGTCGATTAACCAGTCAAGCCTTTTCTCCACCAGGCTGTACAGCCTAGAGCGCCTTCAACTAAACGTAACAAGTTGTACAAATGAAACAGCGATCTTTCAGCTTGCGATATCTCCTCAGACAAATTATACAGGTATTTGGAAATCCCTTCTCTACGATGATTTAGGCAGATCACAACTTATGACTAGTTTCGGAATTTTTCCTCAGTGCTCCATTTTCCTTGAAGAAGACG
>CAYGBS010000077.1:0-851 GCA_964348215.1 uncultured Candidatus Bathyarchaeia archaeon | reverse complement strand
CGATGACAGTCAAGGGTAATGGTACTCTTTCCTCTCAATATGAGAAGCTTCTGATAAACGTTGAGAATGGAGTTATGACTGGCTTCCTACAGCAAAGATTCTTTGTGAGTGTGGTAAACAACACTGCTCATGTCAATCTCACAATGAGCTATCCATTTGGGAAAAACCTAACAAACACCGTCAGACTGAGCTTGCCGTCTGGTTCCTCGGATATACAAGTATCATCTGGAAACTATACAATTGGAGACAATACTATCTCGTGGAATGAAACTATTGATCAGATTGATGTTAGATTTACGCCCCCAATAGTCTTGCATCTGTCATCTCCTAAGAGCATTGTCGGCCAAGGATACGCAACAACCGCTAACGTGACTATTGAGAATCGAGGAGTCTATACTAATGTTCTTAATGTTACTGTCTATGCTAATGCAACTACCATAAACCAAGCAGAAGTAACGGTAACGGGCGAGAACTTCACAACTGTCATCTTTACATGGGATACAACAGGTTTCGCCTATGGCTACTACACGATAAGTGCCACTGCCACTATAGTTGAGGGCAAGACTGACATATCCGACATCACCTACACCAGTGGCATTGTTTTAGTAACATTTTCAGGCGATGTTAATGGCGACAGAGTCGTTGACACATTTGATCTATTTAGGATTGGCAAAGCCTATGGAGCTACACCGAGTAGTTCTAACTGGAATGAAGCCTGTGATATAAATGGTGACAATATCATTGACGAAACAGACTTGTCAATACTAGAAGAAAACTATGGGAAAAGCGCTTACACAGACAATTGATGAAGATGTACCTTTTCTAATTTACAATTTCTAAACTAGTTAAAA
>CAYGBS010000076.1:3353-7854 GCA_964348215.1 uncultured Candidatus Bathyarchaeia archaeon | reverse complement strand
ACAACTGCTTCTCCTCTATGAACGCTGACGAAATGAATGAAATGATGCATGAAACCATGCCTAAAATGATGGAGAAATGTTTTTCAAAGATGAACAATGAACAGCGAAAGAAAATGATGACAATGTGCAGAACAATGTTAGACAAGATAGAAAAGAAGTTCTTGCCAAAACAACAAACATAAAGCGGGCACGCTAATCAAAAAGCGCCAATTATCGCTATGGTCTCACAATAGTGCGTGCATATGAGATTCTATGGAGTTTCTGTCACTCCAATTGCCCAAGAGCGCACACTTTTGTTCAGTAAATTTCATTAATGCTTTCATTTGATATGTTGCCCGTTGGAGTCGATTTCTTGGTCTATTGCTCTAAATGTGGTTTCAAAAACAAAGACGATGCTGTGAATTGTGCAGAATGCGAGGCGCCTCTGCAGATGCCCAGATCCGAAAGAAGAGGTGGTAGACGTGTAGAAGATGAATGTTTTGGTTTGCCTCATGGAGGTGCAATCGTAGGCCTAATTATCGGAATAATAATCATAATCGTTGGACTTTCTCTCGTGCCTGGAATTATCCCACCTGAGACACGGGAAGCAACTGAACCATACTTCTGGGCAATCATAGTAATCGTCTTTGGGGTATTGCTTATCGCAGGAGCCTTGTACCGATTTAGTCGCAGATGAAAAGACTGGGGCGGAAGCGCAGGCGGGCCCAAAATGAAAACATGCTTACTATCTTCCTTATTACGGATGTATTTTCTCTATTGGCAAACTCTGATTCAGACTTGATCCGCGCGTGAAAAAAGAGAGAATATGGCGTTCACTTAACTGTGACCTTTTTCGCTTTTCCTTCCCACAAGCCATGAAGATTGCAGAATGACCTAGCACGCAGTGTTGCCGATTTTTCCAAGGTTACGCTAAGTCTTACCTTGTAGCCATCACTAACTACTGGAGCAAATTCAATCTTTCCGAGGTAACGGTCGCCAGCATAAAGCTCAATCCAAGTGATGTAGTGAGAAAGCTGGTTGGGGTGTTCGACGCCTTCGATTCCCCCGACCTTCAATTGCACTTCGAAAGGTTCGCCTGATGCGACATCGTCTGGCGCGTTTATAATGGGTACGTGTTTCTTGTCCATGACGGTTAAGTTGTTCCAGTCTTCTGGTTTGTTAAGCTCAGTCAACGAATAGCTCTCTTCGCTCAAGATGTCATGCCTCCTAAACAGCTGATACGCTAGTTATAGATCTCTTAAAAATATTTCTAAACTAAGCTTCTGTTTTCTCCTCTCTTCCTCTAATGCAGAAAACGTTCAGTTTTGAACCTTAATTCTCAACATTCTACGGGAAAACAGAGTACTTCACGCTTGGCAAATAGGTTAAAATAGCTTGCTTTCTAAGCAATAGGCTATAGAGGAAAAAAGTATGTCTTGTTGTGGATCTAGCAAGAAGAAGACAACAAAGAAGAAGAAAGAGAAAGAAGAATAGAAGTTCAAGTGCAACGCCGTAGTTCTCTCTCCTTTTTTTGTGTCTCTGAAGAGTGTTCTATTCTTTTTCTCGCACAAACGATAACAGCAAAGTTGCCAGACACGTTAGGATAAAGGAGAAGTAGAAGGAGCTATGAACACCGAAATTAGTCCACAAGGTCCCGGCGATAACAGAGGCTGGCAATGCAAACAACCCTACCACCAATTGGTAGGCACCAAGCACGCTTGCTCTGTATCTTTCTGGGGCAAGCTCCGAAACGAAGGCTCTTTGGATAGGTTCTGCAGCTGCCTTGTGTAAACCGTACAGAACGAACAGAAGCACGATTCCCAAAAGAGAATTGACGTACAAGAATCCCAGACATAATGCCCCCCAAAAGATATAGGAGAGAACCAAAACTGCCTTTCGCCCTACCACATCAGCTAGCTTTCCAAAAGGTAGCGACATAAGTGATGCAATCACCGTGAAAATAAGGTAAAAAACAGCTATACCGGGAATCTCAAAAAGCGTGAAAGGAAGTTTGAAGCCAAAAGAATCTGCGTAGAGAACCAAAAAGGAGTAGCTGAAAGCACCGAGGGCAAATACGGCGCTGAGAAAAAGAAGCAGTTTAAGGTCAAAGGACAAGTCTTTCAGCGAGAGTCCTTTGAAGAGCTTTCCAGCTTTTCTATCTTTAATAAAGCCGAGTATAAGCAAAGCACCGACGAGTGAGGGTACAGAGGCAAGTAGGAACAGGTTCGTGTAGCCCAAGAAGCTGAATAATAGAATACATGTTACTATGCCGCATACAGCGCCTAGGTTGTCCATCGCCCTTAACACGCCAAAGTTTCTCCCACGGTTTTCTTGGGTGGAAATGTCTGCAACAATTGCATCACGAGGCGCTCCTCTGATTTTTCCAAATCTGTCAAAGATTCGAAAGGGAATGAGATGTTGCCAAACAGTGGATAGGGCATAGCCGATTCTTGATGCAGATCCGAACGAGTATCCTGTCCAGATGAAGATTTTCCTCTTTCCGATGCGATCAGAGATGTATCCTGAGAGCGCCTGGGAAATGGAGACCAAGGCGTCACCTAGACCGTCAAGCAAACCTAACACAGCCATGTTTGCACCTGAGAATAGTAACACGTATTTGGGCCAGATTGGGTATATCATGTCTGATCCGAAATCGTTTAGAAATGAGGCTAACGAGAAGACTGCTAAGAATCCCCTGCTTTCCTTCTCACCATATCGCAGCATATGGTCATCCTTCCTTCTTAGCAAGTTGACCATGCTTTTAAGTATTGCACGGCGCTGAGGGAAAGGATGCTGCGCGGATGATTATCCTATGATGACAGCTTGAAAGAGAATGTACGTCAGTATCAAGACTATGCCGCCAATTTGGGATATCCCGCCTTTTGTCAGAAAACGCCAGAAGATTATGGTTGTTATTATTAGGAATGGAAGAATCTCAGTAAAGATTGTCATGTCAACCGCAAAGGGTGAAGAGAGAAGAACCAGCCCCAAGACGAGAGTCAGATTCGTTAGATTAGAACCAATAATGTCTCCAATCGCCAACTGAACTCGTCCACGCCTGACAGCAGTGAAATCCAGCGTCAGCTCCGGAAGAGATGTACCTATCGCAACGACTTTCGCTCCAATCAAAATTGGAGGAGCACCAAGACTAAAAGCGATTTCAATCGCAGATAGAACCGCTAGACGCGCCGCTATTACGACACCAGTCATGCTCAGAATCAGCTTTGCGACAACCAATTTCACGTTTTTCTTTTCAACTACTTCAGACATGGTTACCCTAACTTGTGGAGTCCTCGTTCTAGCCATGAAGTAAACGCTGACCACGAAGATTCCCAACAGAATAGCTCCTACAATTGGGCTTGCAACATCAAATATGTGATAGTGAGAGATGACAAGGAGCAACGGGATTGCAGATGTTATGAAAAGAATGTCGGTTAATTCTACTAAAAGGTCAGTGCTACATGTTGTGAGATAACCTAGCACCCCTAGTATGCCTAGAACCGCTCCTACGTTGAACATGTTTGATCCGAGAATGTCTCCAACGCTGATCCCGGGGTTTCCTTGAAGAATCGAAAAAACGGCTACGATCAATTCAGGTGTTGAAGTTATCACAGCGAGAATTATGAACCCTGCAGAGGCATCACTCAGTCCAGTGAGCTCGATTAATCTCTCTATGGACTTTATGGCAAAATGACTTGCTGAAGCCAAAACAATCAGTGAAACTGCAAGAAGCAGCATCATTAGCACGAGGTCAATCATAGACTTTCACGCTCGTTAATTCACACTGTAAAGATATTCCTTTGCCCCAACTCACAGAATGTCACATCTAAGATTTGGCCATAATCCTCTTCAAAGTTTCCATGTTAAACGACGTGTTCGCACACCCATTCTTTGTAAGGGGAACTGCCTGTCCGCTTATGCCTAATTGACTGAGATGATCTCCGCCCATTTTTAACTCGTGGCTACACGCGATGCCTATGGCGCCTTTGTAACCGTTTTTCTTCAATACCTTGGGAACGCAAGAGCTTCCCGCGAGGACAAATACGTCATAACTGTTCTTCTCAGCTAGCTTTGTAGCCCTGTTGACTAAACAGTCTTCTGAGCAGTGGCCACAACTGTAAGACGGAATTTCCGGGTTGAAGTTCGCTTGGCAGCGGTTGTCCATGTACTTTCGGGCACAATGGGGTAGAAGGAGAGCCCGCTTTTTGGTTCCGTTGAACCTTTGTGTTTCAGAGATGTTTTTTACGTATATGTCGACGAGGTCTTCTACAAGCATTAAAGCGTCAGAAACTTCTAGACCGGTCATTTCTTCAATTTTGAATTTCTCAGCCAAATGCCTAGCTTGACCACCAAGTTTTCTATGAAGGCTCTTTTCCCTAGCTATGTTTGCGAGTTCTCTGAAGAATTTCTTCGATATTCTTGACAGGTCGAAGCTAAACTTGTATGGCATAGTTAAGATTGACGTGCTTTTCCTTTTAATGTTTTAGCTTGTTTCTGTTCAATGTGCAGGGAGTTCCAGAGA
>CAYGBS010000076.1:1341-3343 GCA_964348215.1 uncultured Candidatus Bathyarchaeia archaeon | reverse complement strand
ATACCTCTTTTCTCAGCTTTCTACAAGAAGATGATTTGATGAGATGGTGCTTATGAAGAATACAGATTGGGTATTCCTAAGTCAGGTTATGAGTTTGGATTCTGAAGGGATATAAGGTTAGATAGCGATATCGAGAAGCGAGTCTGTTCAATATGCGAAGGTCAAAGCTTGAGATACACATTGACATTCTCAAAGTTTTAGCTCGTCATGGGCCATTGAAGCTTACTCATATTATGTACAAGGCCAACGTGAACTGTAGTGTCCTGAAACAATACCTGAGCCTCTTGATCCAACAAGAGGTCGTTGAAGAACAAGCAGTACGCAAAAGGGGAAGCAAGACAGGAACTGTTTACGCCATCACAGAGAGAGGTAAAGCCCTGCTCAAATACTTCAAGGAACTCGATATCGCGCTCCAAATAACTGAAGAAGCTCAAAACGCACCAGCATTGCCATACTAGCGAGACAGAGCCTAAAGCCGCTTTTCAACTGACATATTAGCTCTCGTGCTGGTCCAAATCTTATAAGAATTGATCTACTGAGATGCGTTTTTGGAACATGGACGATCAACGGTTATCCAGCACGAGATTTGGAGCAAAGTTTATATTTTTGATGAAAATTGCATAGTCTAGAATTTAGTACAAAAGAGGACATGAGAAATGGCTTATTTAACTACTCAAGGCGGACAACCAGTGCTAATCCTCAAAGAGGGAACTGGTCGGAGACGAGGACGAGAGGCTCAGAGAAACAACATCATGGCGGCGCGGATAATAGGCGAAGTACTTCGCACTACGCTTGGTCCCCGAGGAATGGACAAGATGCTCATTGACTCTCTGGGAGATATCACAATCACCAACGACGGTGCAGCTATCCTTGATGAAGTAGACGTAGAGCATCCCGCAGCAAAGATGATGGTGGAGGTAGCTAAAACCCAAGACGACATGGTCGGCGATGGAACAACCACGGCTGTGGTCTTGGCAAGTGAACTCCTTAAGCGCGCAGAGGAACTACTGGACCAAAATATCCATCCCTTAATTGTTGTCAGTGGCTTCCGCAAAGCCGCGCAGAAAGCAGTGGAACTACTCGACAGAGTCGTCACCCCTGTGGACATAGAGGATCGAGCAACACTTCGAAAGGTTGCATTGACAAGCATGGGAAGCAAAGCAGTAGGTGCGGCAAGAGAGATACTTGCAGACATCGCCATCGACGCGGTGAAGCAAATCGCTGAAAAACGCGGGGACAGATGGATAGCAGACATCGACAACATCCAAGTCACAAAGAAGGAGGGAAAAAGCCTCTTCGACAGCCAACTCATCAAAGGCATCATAATCGACAAAGAAGTAGTCCACGCAGGAATGCCGAAAACCATAAAAAACGCAAAAATAGCCTTACTAGACTGCCCCCTAGAAGTTGAAAAGACTGAATTTAGCGCCGAAATACGCATCAAAGACCCTACGCAGATGCAAGCCTTCCTCGACCAAGAAACGCGCATGCTGCAAGACATGGTGAAGAAGATTACCTCTTCAGGCACAAACGTACTCTTCTGCCAAAAAGGCATCGATGACATGGCACAACACTTCCTAGCCAAAAAAGGCGTTCTCGCCGCTAGAAGAGTGAAACAATCGGACATGGAAAAACTCGCCAGAGCCACAGGAGCAAAAATCGTCACAAACCTAGACGACCTCAAACGAAGGGACTTAGGCGCAGCGGGCACCGTAGAAGAACGCAAAGTCGGCGACGACAAGATGATATTCATAGAGAAGTGTAAGACACCTCACTCAGTAGCCATCCTGATTCGCGCAGGACTGGAAAGAATGGTAGATGAGGCTGAACGTGCAATGCATGACGCCCTATCAGTCGTCTCAGATGTTGTTGAAAACAACAAGATAGTTCCTGGAGGCGGAGCCATAGAATCAGAAGTAGCAAAGGAAATCCGTGAATACGCCACAAAGGTAGGTGGAAGAGAGCAGCTGGCCATAGAGGCCTTCGCAGACTCTCTCGAAAT
>CAYGBS010000076.1:0-1331 GCA_964348215.1 uncultured Candidatus Bathyarchaeia archaeon | reverse complement strand
AGAGAACGCGGGACTTGAACCAATCGACATCCTTGTAGGCCTGAGGTCAGCCCACGAAAAGCGGAAAGGCCACCTCAACGGAGTAGACGTTTTCACAGGCAAAATAGTGAACATGGAGCGCAGCGGCGTAATAGAACCAATGGCGGTAAAAGAACAAGCCATAAAATCTGCCACAGAAGCCGCATCTATGATTCTACGCATAGACGACGTGATCGCCTCAACAAAGCCCAAAGAAGAGAAAGGCCCAGGCGGAATGCCTGAAGGCGAAGAATACTAAACACCTCTCCATCTTTTTTTTGTCCCCAAAATTTCAGCAAAGAGCTGAGGTTCCAGTTTCAAAGGCTCCAGTTAGAACCATCAAGGTGGAGATTTCTCCATCAGAAGCCCTGTTCTTTTTCTATGCCTATTTCGATTGTTCCGCTCTTCCCGAAACATAAGGTTTATATGAAACGAAAATTCCCACTCTATCGGAGAACGATTTTGTCGATCTATTCGGGCAACATCAAACTTGACGAAGTAGAAAAAGCACTGCTGGAAAATCTCATCGAATTCAAAGAAATGAATCTGTCCGAACTCAGCAGAAGACTAAGTGAACCCAAAACTAACGTCCATCGAAGAGTGGAGCGATTAGAGGAAGAAAGAATAATTGAGTCTCAGCAAATTGGAAGACAGCGCATCCTGTCGATTAATCCTGCAGCAATTGACAAGGTTCGAGGAGTACTCGGTGTCATCCCCGCCTCAAGAGTACTTGTACTGGTTTCAAAAGAACACGCTACCAAAATCATGGACTATTTCAAGCCTCACAGAACATTCTTCTTAACCACGGATCCTGATGCTGAACTTAAATTGGAAAATGTGCAGCGAATACAGTTGCCCGAGAGCCTTAGGGCTTGCTATGAGCGTATCCGTGAATTCATTCGTGAAGAAAAGTCATTGAAGAACGCATACGTAGCGATCGCAATTACAGGGAATGGAGTAGCAGCGATAGCTGCCGGGATGGTTGCACGAGATACTCTGACACCCATACTTTTCGTGGAATCCAAAGAAATAAAGCAAGCAGTCTAGAAGGTAGATCTATGTGGAAGCAGTAGAGAAACATTACAACAGAAAATCAGAGAGTTACGAGTCTGTCCGAGAGAGCTTAGTTTTTCGAATCTATGATGCTATCACTTGGAAATACTTGGAACCTTATGTTCCCACAAGCCCGAATAGCCTTGTCTTGGACGCAGGTGGAGGAACAGGGCGCTGGGCAATTCCAATGGCTAAGAAAGGCTGCAAGGTGATTCTATTGGACATTTCAGAAGAAATGCTCAACATTGCCAGACAAAGGA
>CAYGBS010000075.1:7434-7932 GCA_964348215.1 uncultured Candidatus Bathyarchaeia archaeon | reverse complement strand
TAGTCAACTTTGCAGAAGGAAAACTCAGTGATGAAGAAGTGTTCAAAGATAACGGTCATGGCTTATTCTTTCTCACAAAGCCGCCAAGCTTCAGCAAGATAAAGAACGTGATAGCCACAGGACCAAATAGAAATATCCTAACCAAAACAGCACTCCCTGTCCACTTTGCGACTCCAGCTGGTGATGTAATGATGACCGGTCCCATAGGCCTGGTTGAGGCAACCAAGCGAAAGTTTAAACTGGAATAAGAATAAAAAGGATAGGTCTAGTTATCCACGAACCTTTAATCAAAGTCATTGGCAAGCGTGTGTGGCGCGGGGTGCGGGATTCGAACCCGCGCGGCCCGATGGACCACAGGCTTAGCAGGCCTGCCCCCTACCAGGCTAGGGCAACCCCGCAAAAGATCCCTGCTTTCAACTTAGGCTTATTGGACTCTGAGAGGATTTGGAGCATGTGTTATTTTTGCCTTTTGGGGAGTGCATTGCTCTTTTCGTACCC
>CAYGBS010000075.1:0-7424 GCA_964348215.1 uncultured Candidatus Bathyarchaeia archaeon | reverse complement strand
TGCATCTGTCAAAGAACGCCGTCACAAGCCCTATGAGTTAATGTGTCGCGGGAAAAGATCTTGTTAGATACAGCAGTTGAGTCCCAGTGGAAAAAAGGCTGAAAGAGGCGAAATAAGACGCCATTGGAGCGCAACGAAAGGCCCGTTTGCAGGCTGCAGAAGGGTAATCGAGTTCAAATACCTGTTTTAATTCGATTGCACCACAGACTGGACCCAAGCGAGATTCTACGTGTTCGCGTCCGTGCCTCATTTACATCCCTGACTAAGATCCAACTCTGGTCTGGTTATGCAAATGCAACTTTGCAAACTAGAACTGCTTCAATGTTTGGTTTAGTAGAGTTTGCTGCCACACTTGGGGCATGTAAGGTATTCTATAAGGCTGACTCCACATGTAAAGCAGATACAAGCCTTGCATTTTGGGCAGCGCCAGTTTGCCCCTGTTATCCTCTTGCCGCAAAGGGAACACGGCTTGGTTAAGCATTCATTCGACATGAAGGGCATTTCCATATAGGCAATTTCGTTTCTACTAGTTGTGATGGTGCGGTATTCATCACTTGTTCCAGCGAAAGACATTGAACCGAGGGTGCAGGCGAACTTGATGCTATTTCTTTAGTTTGACAGCGGTTCCATAAGCAGTTACAAGAATAAATCCTTCTAGAATCTCTGCGGTTTCAAAGTCAATAGAGAGCACTCCGTTAGCTCCCAGCTTCCTAGCTTCATTTTTCAAGTCTTCCAGAGCCTCTTTTCGTGCTTTTTCAACCTCCTCTGCGTAAGCTGTGCCTTTTCCTCCCGTAAGCGATTGAAAACCTGAGATTAATCTGCCTCCCACTCCTCTTGTCCTCGTGCTGGAGCCATATATGACCCCAAGAACCTCCTCAACCTCGTATTTCGGAATCACAGGCATCGTCGCCAAAATCAGATCCCCTCCCATTACTTCACCTCCAATGATTTTCCACTCATACAAATCCTAACGTGTCTTTCCTTCATAAAGTTTCTTCGTACCATCACTGCAAACTAGAGCAATAATCGTATTGTAAATAATGCACACGCGCGCTAGTCAGCTTCTTAACATCACACTTGCCACTCATGCATGAGGAAGCAAACTGGTTAAACTGAGATATAACTATATAATTGCTTATGAGAAAACCATCACGTTTCGACTCTAAAGCCCACAGGAAAGCGTTGTGGGGCATAAATACCTAAAGCTGGTTATGAACCACGAAAATCGATCAAGAAGTCTGCGGACAAAAATCACGCTTAATAAGAATGTGAAGAATGCAGACCTCTGGCAAAAAATGAAATAATACAAACGGCAATAAACTGCACTGAGCAATGGAAAGAAGACATATTTAGGGATAGAAACAAGAAGTCAGAGTATGGGCCGGTCGTCTAGTACGGTAGGACATTGGCTTTACGAGCCAAAGGTCGCTGGTTCAAGTCCGGCCCGGCCCACCAAGAAATTTCTGCGAAGTAGGCTATTCTGGGTAAGATCAAGATAAGTGCATCAGATCACACAAAAGGATAGGTAGAGAATTGAGGTATGTTCGGCCCCACTGCGTAGACAGCGTCACTTTTGTTGAGATGAGGTTTGCTTAGCAAGACGCCGTTACCTTGAGATGTCATAATCTGTGCCCATTCTGTTGGACATCTGTTCATGTTCCATAGCTATACCTGCTCACAGCCAGAAGTGCCCACATTCACATTTTCATGTACTTGTGTGGATTCTCCTCAAACGCCTTTTTACAACCAGCAGCACAGAAGTAGTAGGTCTTTCCCATATGCACCGTCTTGTATTTCGCCGTCTTCTCATCTACCTCCATGCCGCAAACCGGATCCTTTGCCATACAGCTTTCACCTCCCCACGTTCTGTTTAGCTGAGCTTCAGCTTCCTAATTTGGGTTTGAACCTCTTCAAGAGTGAAGCATTCGTAACCACGGACACTGAACTAGTTGCCATTGCAGCAGCTGCAAAGACGGGGTCCAGCAAAATGGACATCAGCGGGTATAAGACACCGGCAGCTACAGGGACAAGAGCAGTGTTATACGCGAACGCCCAAAACAGGCCTTCTTTTATCTTTCTCATTGTCGCTCTGCTCAGCTGTATGCTAATCACCACGTCCCTCAGATCATCTTTGACTAATACGATGTCACCTGTCTCCATCGCCACATCCGTCCCGCTGCCGACAGCTATTCCAATGTCCGCCTGTGCCAGAGCTGGAGCATCGTTTATTCCATCGCCAACCATAGCCACTATCTTGCCTTCCTCTTGCAGCTTCTTTACCTCATTAGCTTTTTCTCCGGGGAGCACTTCAGCTAGCACCCTGTTCATGCCTACTTGTCTTGCAATGGCATTTGCTGTTCTTTCATTGTCCCCTGTGATCATGACCACTTCAAGCCCCATCTTCTGGAGAGTCTTCACCGCCTCGGCGGAATACTCCATCAAAGTGTCGGCTACTGCGATTATGCCAACAGCCTTGTTGTCTATAGCCATGAGCATTGCGGTCTTTCCATCTTCCTCTAACGTCTTCATCTCTTCCTCGAGTTGCTCTATGCTTATTTCGTTTTTCTGCATCAACTTTCGATTGCCAAGCAGTATCTCCACACCGTCGTGTTTGACTTCCACGCCGTGTCCAGGTATGGCGTTAAAGAACTCTGGATCTGAAACTTTGATTCCCCTCTCCATAGCTCTCCTCACTATAGCCTCGCCGAGAGGGTGCTCAGAATTCTTCTCTGCGACCGCGGCCAGCTGCAATAGCTCTTCCTCACTTAGTGTCTTGACCATTTGCCTAGTTGGTGAAGGGTTGCCAATAGAAGCCGTGACAGCAATTATGTCCGTGACTTCGGGTTCCCCTTTTGTCAGAGTTCCAGTCTTATCGAACACAATGGCCTCAAGTTTGTGAGCCGTCTCTAGGGCCTCTCCACTCTTGATCAAGACTCCATTCTCTGCCCCCTTCCCAACACCCACCATGATAGCAGTAGGCGTGGCGAGACCCATAGCACACGGGCATGCAATTATTAACACGGCAATGAAGATGGTGAGGGCAAATATGAAGCCCATTCCTGCAAGATACCACACACCGAAGGAAAGCGTTGCGATTACTATGATGGCTGGGACGAAGTATCTGCTGACCACATCTACCAGCGTTTGGATGGGTGCTTTGGATCCCAGCGCGTCTTCGACCAGTTTTATGATCTGGGCCAGAACCGTGTCAGCTCCAACCTTGGTTGCTCTGAACTTCAGCATACCCGTTTTGTTCATAGTAGCTCCGACAACCTCGTCACCTACCTTCTTCTCCACTGGTATGCTCTCACCAGTGATCACCTTTTCATCTACTCCTGAATACCCCTCGATCACTACACCGTCCACCGGTATCTTCTCTCCAGGCCTCACCACAACAATGTCTCCAACTTGGACATCTTCCACAGGTATCTCCACCTCCTCGCCGTCTCTGGTAACCCTCGCTGTTTTAGCTCGAAGCCCCATTAACTTCCTGATAGCGGCTGAGGTCCTGCCTTTGGCTATCGCTTCCAACAGCCTGCCTAAAATCAGAAATGTCATGAGGGATACAGCTGTTGTATAATACAGTTTCCCTACCCCAGTAAAGGTGACAGCAACGCTGTAAAAGTACGCTGCTGAGGTGCCTATCGCCACCAAAACATCCATATTCGGGTTCTTGTTCCTCAGCGCTTTGTACGCGCCTACGAAGAAGTCATGTCCAACTATAAAGTGAACAGGGGTCGCTAAAAAGAACAGAAGGAGCGGTATGAAATTTTCCACAGGCAAAGTGGGGAGAACAAACGGAAGAAGATTATAGTAATTATACAGCACTACCGGAACATTGACCACCGCAGAGAAAGCGAATTTATACTTCAATGTTCGGGTGTTTCTCTCTCTTTCCCTTTTTTCTCTGTCCTCCACGCCCTCCTCTGGCTCAATGACGTCATATCCCACATCTCGGATGACCTTCTTAATCCCTGCCAAGCTGATCTGTCTTGGGTTATATTCTACTGTCGCTTTTTCTATCGCA
The DNA here is from genome assembly GCA_964348215.1 of uncultured Candidatus Bathyarchaeia archaeon. Lineage (GTDB taxonomy): Archaea > Thermoproteota > Bathyarchaeia > Bathyarchaeales > SOJC01 > CAYGBS01. The sequence goes on along the minus strand of CAYGBS010000075.1, from coordinate 3,397 downwards.
AAGTTGACGCTGGCTTTGTAGATGCCCTCCTTCGCATTTAATGCCTTCTCAATGGTTTGTGCGCAAGTGACACAACTCATGCCGCCTATTTTAAGAAAAACGCTCTCATGCACTACTTTGTAGCCCACTTCAACGATAGCGTCTTCAATGGCTTTTTGACCCACAGTCTTGGGATCGTAGTCTACAATTGCTTTTTCTGCTGCGAAGTTTACCGCTGCATTGTTCACACCCTTCAGTTTTGACAGCTTTTTCTCTATTGTTTGTGAACAAGTAACGCAGCTCATTCCGCCAATATCGAGAACAACTTTTTTGCCTGTCTTGTTCTTTTTAGTAGTCATTCATTTTCCCCTTCACGTATTTAATGTCTGTGTGCAGATGCCGCTTTCCGCTATTGATGTTGACATGACCATAACTATTGTTCGTAGCGCGGATGACTGAAGCTTCCAACGGCTCAATCTTCATTTACCCCTTTCCATTCGTCATCAATGATATCTATGCAGAAATATATAAATATTTCTTCTGAAGATATATCTGTGAGAGTGTTATAATGTCATCCGATGTAGATAAGCTAATTTCGGATTTCTCTCGCTTCTATATACTCACTATCTTATACGAAGGGCCAACACACGGTTACAGCATAATTAGTAAATTCAGAAAACGCGTTGGAAAAAAGATCAGCCCGAGTCTTGTCTACCCTTTTCTGAAACAGCTTGAACAAAGAGACCTTGTCACGCACACCATAAAGCCAGTAGGCGAAAAAGAAAGGAAAGTATTCGAACTAACAGAAGACGGAAAGGAACTATGCACAAGATTGTTCAAAAGATTTGCTAATTTAGTCTCAATAGCTATTGAACCAAGCTTGGAAGTTTGCGCTCACTGCGGCTGCAAAGTCTATGAAGGGGGCTACCGTGAGGTTCTGAACGGGGAAGAGAAGATGTTCTGTTGCGTACATTGTGCACGTTCATACAAAAAGGAGAAGGAAAAATCATGATTCAGAGCCACCATCGTGTATACGCGTACACTATAAATTCTTCATGATCATGTAAATAGACAAGCTAGAATCAGAAGTGTGAGGAATATTGGACTGGTATAGCAATTGGCTGGCTGTATTCACCTCTATAGGACTATTCACGATTTTCATTTTCGCCTTTGTTAAACCAGTTCGAAAGAAAGATTGGAGAAGCTTCGGCCTTTACGAGGCATTCATCGTTTCGTTGTTTACAGAAATGTTTGGCATCCCTCTCACGATCTACGTACTTTCTTCCCTTTTCAGACTACCTCTTACAGCTGATCACTTGCAGGGGCATCTTCTTGCTTCCTTGTTTGCTCTGGCCGGCTTGTGGGACTTGGAAACTGGTGTGACCATAGTTATGGCAACAAGTATTCTCATGCTTCTGCTGTCTGGCTATCTTGTGGTGGCTGGCTGGCAAGAAGTTTACCGTGCAAAAGAAAAGGTTGTATCTTACGGTGTTTATGGTGTTGTCAGACATCCACAGTACCTAGGCATAATTATCGGTATGACCGCCTTTTTGGTTCAGTGGCCGACAATAATAACGATTGCAATGTGGCCAATCCTTACTTACTCCTACTACCGTCAGGCCAAAAAAGAAGAAGAGGAAATGGAAGGAAAATTCGGACAAGAATATCTTAAATACAAACGAAAAGTGCCTATGCTGATTCCGCGTTTGTGCGTGTGGAAGACTGAAGTGTCCATGTCTGTACATTAGAGTCGTCCTGCAATGAAGGACTGAGACATTTGGTGGAATAGTTGGGTATTGCATATCTATATGACATGAGGAGGTGAGAAAATGGGGAAAATGTATTGCCCTTTATGTGGTCATACTAATGTGGAAAAGCTAGGTGAAAACAAGTATAGATGCAGATGCTCCGAGTGCAAATGCGATATAACATGGTTAATGTTGACCAGTACGCCGTCACTAAGGTAAGCGGGTCCTAGAGAAATCGGCTGCTTGCCAGCGAAGAGAAAGCTAAGCTGGCTCTGCGCATGGTCCACCGAGAAAGATGCATCATTTTTGAAGAATGAGTAGAGGAACATTGAGGCTTATGCTATTTTCTCTCTCGCTACTTTCCCAAGGTTAACTATCAGGTCTCGGACGTTTTCTATGTCTTCAAGGTATACGAACTCATCTACGCCATGATATTGGGTGTCAGCTCTGACCGTTCCGTAACATACCACTGGTATCCCGTTTTTCGCGAAGAAGCTTCCGTCATTTCCTCCTAATTCTCCAGCGAAAGGCAGGCTTTGACCTGTTGTTCTTTTGATATTTTCTGATACTGTTTGTACGAAGACGAGGTCTTTTGATGTGTGGTAGCCTGGAAGTTTGTTGGTGATTTCAAGGGAAGCTTGGCAACCTGTCTTCGCAACTGCCTTCTGAAAGAACTCTTCCAGCTCCTTTTCAGCTTGCTCTACAGGCTCTTCTGGTAAGAGTCTTCGGTCGAAGCGCACTTCGCAAGTGCCAGGTATAACGTTCTCTTTCTCTCCACCTCTGATCATCGTCACAGTGTATCTTCCCCATACAAATTGTCTTGGAGCTTCAGGAGGTGCGAATAGAGTGGATTCCTTTTTTTCCACTGTGTTTTTGTAGGGTTCGAGGGCCACGAGCAGTCTTAAGGCTTCGTTGATAGCGTTCGTTGCTTTGAAAGGATATCCTGCGTGTCCCTGCTTTCCTTCGACTGTTATTTTGCCCCAGAGGATTCCGCTTGCTCCCAGGAAAAGCCTCTCAGGGCCAGCGTCGACAACCAGACCGGCGTCACCCTTTAATTCGCAATCAGTCAACACGTAGTCAACGCCGTATCTGCCGCCGATCTCTTCATCTACTCCTGCGATGAGTCTGAGGTTCATGTCCAAACTCCGCTCTTTGCTTAGCAGTCGCATTGCTCCAATTGCCGCGGCAATGCCTGATTTGTTGTCAGCGGTGCCTCTTCCGTAAGCTTTTCCGTTTTCAACTGTCAGCTTGAAAGGCGGGTAGGTCCAGTTGGGTCCAGGTGGTACAACGTCGAAGTGGGATTCAAGAAGCAGAGTTACGTCAGAGTCCGCGTCAAGGGTTACGATGACGTTTGGGCGCGAAAGCCCGTCTTTCGCTCCTTTATCTCCGTCAATTATCTCTACAGCTAAGGAGTTTTGCTCTGCTTCCTCTACAATTATTGATGCGCATTTGTCGTAGCCTTTCTTTGAAACCGATTCGGTGTCACTTTCAACCATCTTGGAGAGAAGATTAATTTCATACTCTAAAGAGCTCAAGGGATTTCCTCTCACGTCTTCTATTTCTTACTGGGACTTAGCTTTTTTGATCGACTAACAGCCTGTTATGATCTTGTCAAACCACTCGAAACTCTTTCTTGTCTCGTAGATACTAGGAATTCGTTTGCAGGACAA
>CAYGBS010000074.1:0-8003 GCA_964348215.1 uncultured Candidatus Bathyarchaeia archaeon | reverse complement strand
CCGTTACTGAAGAAAGAAAACCAAAAAGCATACAAGCAACTGTGGGAAATGCTCAAGCCTCCTATAAAAGAGGTCACCATCGGACCAGAAGAACATGCGATAAAAATTGGTGGCAAATACGTCATGTACCGCCATGAGTTCACGTATACTAACCCCACAGCCATAGCTATCGATGTCACTGATGACATGTCCGACAAGGAACTATTGAGCAGAGTGAAAAGGACGGAGCAGTTCAGCTACGAATATATAGGCCAGACATTGAGACTCAACATGGTCGCTGTCCGATCAACTCTTAATAAGCCGGATAAGTTCAAGGCGACAGTGAAGAAAGTCGTAGAGAACACTAAGCTACCCCTCGTTTTGTGCTCCTTCGACTCAAAGGTTTTGGAGGCAGGTTTGATGGCTGCTCCTAAAGCTAGACCTCTGATTTACGCCGCGACGAAGGAAAACTGGAAAGACATGGCAGAGCTCGCTCTCATGTACAGTTGCCCCCTCACAGTTTTTGCTCCAAATGACCTTAAGCTCCTCCGATCCCTGTCAAAGACTTTAACAGATTACGGTGTGACAGACTTAGTGCTTGATCCAGGAACGTTGCCTAGTGAAGGACTGGGAGACATGATTAGCAATTTCACCATGATTCGTCGTGCTGCAGCAAAAAGAGGTGATGAGCTTTTCGGCTTTCCGATGATTGGCATTCCGATAACAGCATGGATAGAGAATGCAGACGCTCCAGTGGAAGTTGCCGAATGGAACGAAGCCTTTTTAGCATCAATGCTGATCAACCGCTTTGCTGACATTCTAATCTTGCACAGCACTGAAGGCTGGGTGCTTTTGCCCAATGTGGTTCTTAGACAAAACATCTATACAGATCCCAGGAAACCGGTGGCAGTTGAACCTGGACTACGATCATTCGGAACTCCTGTTGAAAGCTCGCCGGTGATGTTTACAACAAACTTTGCTCTCACCTTTTACACTGTGGCTTCAGACATAGAATCTGCAGGGGTAAACTCTTACCTCTTAGTTGTTGACTCCGAGGGGATTGCCGTTGATTGTGCAGTGGCAGGGCGGAAGCTAACAGCGGAAAAAGTGGCTGAGGCTATTAAGGAGGCTAAGATGGAGGACAAGGTGAAGCATCGGAGACTGATAATCCCGGGTAAAGCGGCTAGGCTTAGCGGCGAGATTGAAGAGGCCAGCGGCTGGGATGTAATGGTAGGTCCCAGGGATTCCTCAGACATCCCGAAGTTCTTACATGAGAACTGGAACAAAAGCTGACATAGCCTTTGTTTCTATTCGCTATTTCTCATATCGTTTCAAGTACGCCTCTGCATCTGGAAAAATGGATTTAGCTCTTGCACATCTTTTTTGAGAGTTTACTTTGTTATACAGCAAAACAACTTCCCTAGGTTTACTGAACCCCTCAACCTTCCCGTCAAACCGCTTTCGACTCACTTTTATGCAGTCATCGACAATGCAGTTGACAACGCAAGCCCCACAATAAACGCAGAGGTCTTCGATGATGCCCACTTTCCCATCTCGCCAATACAAAGCCTTTGTTGGGCAGGCTTTGATGCAGAGTTCACATTCAAGTCCTTGGCAGGTTCTGTGATTAATGCTTATACTTCCATTATCAAAGAACTCTTCTACGTTCAAAGATCCAAGAAGCTGTGCTCTCCTGCTCCTTTTTCGTTTTTTCGATGTCTCAAGAAGGAGCTGAAATATTCCTCTTTTGGACGTTTCCTCTTTTTTCGTCATCTTAATTTCAACTCCTTCTTATCTATTTCATTTGCTCGTCATTTTTCGTTGCATAATAACATGATGAAGGGCATGTATTAATTCTACACTGTAAACCTGTATTCTGGATGGTCTTTAGAGTTTAGGAAGAAGCAGTCCACTGTTTCCAGGTACAAGTTGAAGGGCATCCATGATATGGACTAAATCTTGGTCAGCTGTTCTTAAGCTCTCCTGGTGACACTGCCACCAAATCCCTCTGGGGGGCTGTCGGCGTTTTTAAGTGAATACCTAAATATGTGCATGTCCTCATGTTCAGCTGTAGACAGTTACAATACAAACTTTCTCAAGCCTCCGACATCGTCAGCGTTGAGATTTGTAACAGATAGTTAGACAAGTTTTTTATTGTGAACAGTACAGAAAAGTCGACGCCAGTTTTGGTAACGCGTTTGAAGCGACGGTGTGGTTATGTCAACTGGAAAAACAATCTCCGTTCAACATGAAAACAGCCTCACGACGGCAATATCAAAAATAAAAAAAAGGGATGGCAGAATCGTCGATTTTGACAGAGAAAAGATATCTGAGGCCATCTGGAAAGCTGCGAGGTCTGTCGGAGGCGAAGACAGAACTGAAGCTGAATGCTTGGCCGAAAAGGTTGTGCAACTACTAGAGGACAATTTTCGAGGGGAAGTTCCAGGGGTAGAAGATGCTCAAGACATAGTGGAGAAAGTTTTGATCGAGAGTGGACACGCAAAAATAGCAAAAGCGTATATCCTATATCGACAGAAACGAGCTGAGATAAGAAAGGCCCTAGCCTTATTGGGCGTAGAAGATGACCTTAAGCTTCCTTTGAATGCCATAGTGATCCTCGCCGCTAGATATCTGAAAAGAGACGAAAACCGAAACATTGTGGAAACGACAAGTCAACTTTTCAGGAGAGTCGCAAAGGCAGTTGCCGCTGCGGACAAACTTTATGGAACGACAGATGAAGAAGTTGCAGAGACAGAGGCGAAGTTCTACCAAACAATGGTGCGCTTCGAATTCTTGCCCAATTCTCCTACTTTGATGAATGCTGGAACCGATTTGGGGCAATTATCCGCGTGCTTTGTAGTTCCAGTTGAAGACTCGATGGAAAGCATATTTACTGCATTGAAATGCGCCGCCTTAGTTCACAAGACAGGTGGAGGAACAGGCTTTTCATTCTCGAAATTGAGGCCTCAAAACGATGTCGTAAAGTCAACTGGTGGGGTTGCCTCTGGACCGTTGTCCTTCATTTCTGTTTTTGACGCTGCAACCAATGTCATAAAACAAGGAGGAAAGCGGCGAGGAGCAAATATGGGAATTTTAAGGGTAGATCACCCTGATATCTTAGACTTCATTGTGATAAAGGAAGATGAAGGACAGTTGAGCAATTTTAACATTTCAGTTGCTCTAACTGACAAGTTTATGAAAGCAGTCAGGAATGATGAAGAATATGACCTGATCAACCCAAGAAATGGGAAGACTGTGAACACTCTTAAAGCCCGTGTTATCTGGAATCTGATTTCAATGATGGCTTGGAAAAATGGTGAGCCAGGGATAATTTTCATCGATAGGATTAATCGTCACAATCCCACTGCTCACATAGGAAAAATGGAATCAACAAATCCCTGCGGGGAACAACCCCTACTTCCCTTTGAGTCCTGCAACCTAGGTTCCATAAATCTGTCAAAGATGGTCACCAATGGCAAAATCAATTGGGAGAAGCTGAGAGAAGTCGTCAGAACAGCAGTGCACTTCCTTGACAACGTGATTGATGTCAACAAGTATCCTCTTGAAGACATCGAGAAGATGACCACTAGAAACAGAAAGATCGGCTTAGGAGTTATGGGTTTCGCTGATATGCTTATTCAGATGGGCGTCCCCTACAACTCTCCTGAGGCATTAACCAACGCCAAGAGGGTAATGAAATTCGTTCGTGAAGAGGGGATCAAGATGTCTGTTGAACTAGCGAAGGAGCGTGGTTCCTTCGCCAACTTTCGTGGAAGTGTTTGGGAAGAAAGTGGTTATGAGATGATTAGGAACGCTACAATTACGACCATCGCACCCACCGGAACTATCAGTGAGATTGCCGGATGCTCTGGAGGAATAGAACCTTTGTTCTCGGTCTCCTATATGAGGAATGTCGCCGAAAGTTTGGGTCAAACCTTGAAGGTGATAAACCCTTATTTCGAGAGAATGGCAATTAAAGAAGAAATCTACAGCGACGAATTGATAAAGAGAATTTCGAAGACAACCTCGATTTCCAACATAGAAGAGGTTCCGAAAAAGGTTAGGGAAATCTTTGTCACTGCTCACGAGCTGACGCCGGAATGGCATGTCCGCATGCAAGCGGCCTTCCAGAAATACACGGACAACGCTGTGTCAAAAACGGTTAACTTCCCAAATAATGCAACCCCCGACGATATTGAAAAGGTTTTCTGGCTGGCCTATGAGCTAGGCTGCAAAGGCGCCACTGTGTACAGACATGGAAGTCGGCAGAAGCAAGTACTTCATACCGCCAAATCAGACAAATGTAGTGGGCAAGAAAAGCCGACAGAAAACAATATACATCATGGTGCCTATTGCCCAAGCTGTTCTCTATAAAAGCGAAGAACGTCACACGTATGCTACATGAAACAGGAATAATACGACCTTTTCATCACCACATTGCTCCCCTCTTCAATAACATCAGCGCGATCTTTTGCCAGTTCCTCCAAGAGTTTAACAGCAAGAAATGTGGATATCTAAGTCCATTGCTAATACTCATTCGAATGGAGCACATAGCCAGCTCCGCCGCTGGAACCACTGTGAAGAATGAACGCAGCCCACTGATTCTTGTTCCTTTTCGCAACCACCCAAAGCAGAAAAGAGGGCCCCAAAGGAAAGTAGGATACGGTCGAAAGAAGAGACCATTGAAGGGTTGTCGACGAGAGGCATTTCCAAGGTACATTTGTGGCGAAATACTTAAATATGCTAGCATGAGGTATTTTTCATATATAGAATCTACTAGAACTTTTTGGGAGTCGGTATGGTAGTGTCCGATGTGTTATGGAGAAATGCTCAACTGCTGGAGGTATTCGAAGAGAAAGGTTTCGTCCAACTGGGGGCTATAATCAGGTAAATGATGGCTAAAATGGTCACAGTAGAACTAGTATGCCGGATTATGGGATAGAAGTCAAAATGCTCGTAATTAAACTAAAGAATGCTTTGAAGGAGGCGAGGTGAAAATGAGTGGAATTGAAAGAACCCCTCAATCATGTCCAGGAATATCGAAGTTTATGAGACCAGTTCCAGAGTTTTTCAAGTGCCCCGAATGCGGTGGGCAGGTTGAAATCTGGAGCGATGAAGACACAGGAATATGCATTGACTGTGACAAAGAGTTCCCTAGACCTACTAAGGAAAAATCGTGCTTAGACTGGTGTGAATTCGCGGACAAATGCAAAGAGATGATACGAGAGAAGAAAACGCCAAACACCTAAGCTTTATGATCATATAGAGAGCACTTATGGCGTACCATAGATTGTTGCGGGCTTTTGCCAAGTAATAGATTGATACTTGTTAAGGTCTCACGTTTCAATTGGGAAGGAGCCGAAAAGTCTAAACTGACTCGAAGTCTTAGCTGGATGAACTTAACAGAACCAGATACCGCCAAGCCCCTAAGATTAGAACAAGCGAGGTGAAATGAGATGAGTAAGGAAGCCAAGTGTTTCATATGCAAAAAAACAGATTCTGAAACCACTCTTCTAGCGGCAAGAAAAAAAGGAGACAGCAAATGGATTTGTGCCCAATGTCTTCCCCGTCTAATTCACGGAGGATAAACTGATGCCAAGATCAAGCGAAAATGCTGCGGATCCAACAGCTATCTTGGAAGAACATAAAGTCGTATTTGGTAAATTAGATTCCGTTGAAGAACCATCAAAGATGGTCAAAGTAAACGTGACATCTGAGGCTGCCACAGGAATAGTGAAATCATATACTCCATCGAAAGAAATTTCGTCTCTACATCTTAGAGAAAGAGGAAAGAGCCTCGCTCCAATTCTAGAAAACTATGTAAGCCAACAAAAGAATTCGAGAACAAACGGATAGTCAGAGCAACGGAAATCTGATGCTAGAACCGCCGTACCACTAATTTCAAAAGAATCTAAATGTGGCAGAATAACGTAGAAGGAGTCTACGTTGCTCCAAGCAAGAAGCAAAAAATATGCCCAAGATCAACGTAAAAGGGAATAGGCGCTTCCGAACTAATATTCGGCAAGACAGAAAAGCTAGGTGTGCGAGATGGTGAAACATGTTTGAAAGGAAAATAGCATACATTAACCTATCCACAGGAAAAATAACTCAAAAGAAGATCCCTAGGAAGATGCGCTTGCTCTATTTGGGCGGCAGAGGTATAAACATGTACCTGTTGTACAACCATCTGAAACCCGATGCACATCCTCTAGCTCCGGAGAACACGCTTCTTGTCGGCGCAGGACTTTTGGTGACAATACCAGCTCTTGGAGCGGCAAGATGCGATATCGCTGCCAAGTCTCCGTTAACTGGAGGATTAGGAGACTCGAATGTCGGCGACTTTTTTGCACCCGAGTTGAGACTAGCGGGGTTCGACCACATAGTGATCACCGGTCGAGCGAAAAAGCCGGTGTACCTTTGGCTCTGTGACGGTGAAATCCAAATCCTTGAAGCGAGTCATCTGTGGGGTGAAGACACTTTCGAAGCCCAGAACATCATACGTAAAGATCTAGGTGATGAGAGAGTTCAATGCTTAACCATAGGCATAGCAGGTGAAAATCTTGTGAAGTTCGCTAACGTTCGAACTGGCCTAAAGAGCAGTGCCGGTAGAACTGGTATGGGTGCTGTGATGGGTTCGAAGAGACTTAAGGCCATCGCAGCACGAGGCAGGACACGCATCGAGTTCTTCTCCCCCAACGAGCTTTTTGACTATTGTAAAGCAATGAACAACACTGTTATGAAAACAAGGTGGGCCAGGGCTCAATCGCGGTGGGGTTCAATGATCATTTTCAGCAACACCAACACCACAGGCCTAGTAAGAACAAGGAATTTTCAACTGAATCGTCTAGAAGGCGGGGAAGACTTGGAGCCTGAGAACATTGATAGATACGCAACAGGCATGACGGGATGCTTCGGCTGTATGATTCGCTGCCGCCACCGTTATGTGCTAAAAGAGGGACCTCATGCTCCCATCTCCGGGGAAGGACCGGAATACAGCACGCTATGCGCCTTTGGCCCGCTTGTTGGTTGCAGCAAAATGGAGACTGTGCTGGTGGCGAATCATCTCGTCAATAAATACGGTTTAGACGTAATTGAAACCGGCAACATGATCGGTTGGGCTACGGAACTATTCGAGAGGGGAATAATCGACGAAAGAATGACTGATGGTGTGAGACTGAAATGGGGTGATGAAGACGCCGTATTTACTATGATACACAAAATGGCTCAAAGAGAAGGATTCGGCGATATTCTAGCAGGAGGATTTAGAGACGCCATTGCCCAAATCGGCAAGGAATCTGAATACTACGCTATCCAAATCAAGGGGATGGGCAGCATTATATCAGATGACCGACCTGTGCCCAGCTTTTCACTTGGAATTGCAACAGCAACTCGAGGGGCCGACCACTTGAGAAGCCGGCCTGCCCTCGACTTATACAACCTTCCAGAGGAATTTCTAAGAGAAACCTACGGCGGATACGTTTCGCCAGACTACACCTCCTACGAAGGAAAGAGCAGAATGGTCTGGTGGCAAGAGCTATTATACGCTGTCGTTGATTCCCTAGGGCTGTGCAAGTGGCAAACCATCTTCTGCGCCGTGCATGCACCAGGATATGAAGAGTGGTCAAAACTCATCTATTATGCATCAGGCATGAAACTGACCAAAGCCCAACTCATGGAGATAGGAGAACGAATCTACACTCTGGAAAGAATGTTCAACATGAGAGAAGGATTCTCAAGAAAAGATGACAAACTGCCAGAACGCTTAGTCAGAGAATCAACTCCTATTGGCCTACCTATCGTGAAGGACAAAAGAATAGACTCAGAGAAGTTTGACAACATGCTGGATGAGTATTATAAGCTTCACAACTGGGATAGCAATGGTGTTCCAAAGAAGGAAACATTAAGAAGGCTGGGAATTGACGATGAACCCTCTCACGTTATTTAGCCGACTGTTTCAGCCTCACCGGTGAGCTGAAATGCCTTCTCTAAGAGAGCATAAAATACTCAACAAAAACAGCTAGAGA
>CAYGBS010000073.1:1110-8031 GCA_964348215.1 uncultured Candidatus Bathyarchaeia archaeon | reverse complement strand
CATCTCTAAATCTGATTCTGCGCCAAAATCGAGTCTTTCGGGACTTCTACAGTGGAATGTTGGGATGTTTCTTAGGTGGTCGCGACTCTCGTTTCGTTATTAACACTTCTAAGGCGCTGATAAGTCTGGGCCTTGTCTGTGAAGGTTCAATTACGTCATCGATGTATCCCTTTTCAGCCGCGATGTAGGGATTTGCGAATTTCTTGCGGTACTCTGCAGTTAACTCCTCCTTTCTTTTCTTTGGGTTTTTTGCTTTTGCAATGTCTTTTCGGAATATGATGTTGATTGCCCCAGCTGGTCCCATGACAGCGATCTCCGCTGTGGGCCAAGCGTAGTTGATGTCTGCGCCTGAGTGTTTACTGCCCATGACGTCGTATGCTCCTCCGTAGGCTTTGCGGATTATGACGGTGATCTTTGGTACTGTGGCCTCGCAGTACGCGAAGAGGAGCTTTGAGCCGTGGCGTATAATCCCGCCGTGTTCTTGGTCTACCCCAGGTAAGAAGCCTGGGACATCTTCGAAGGTGATTATGGGGATGTTGAAAGTGTCACAGAATCGTATAAAGCGTGCTGCTTTCGTTGAAGAATCTACGTCCAAGGTGCCTGCGAAATATTTAGGCTGGTTTGCAACGACGCCTGTTGGGCGTCCATTCAGTCTTGCGAATCCTACCACTATGTTAGGTGCCCAAAGTGGTTGAACTTCCAGGAACTCACCGTTGTCAACTACTGAGGCTATGATTTCTTTCACGTTGTAGGGCTTATCTGGATCGTCTGGCACGATTTCTTCTAGGTTGTCGTCAGTACGGTTTGGGTCGTCGTTTGTCTCTTCAATAGGCGGGTCTTCCATGTTGTTTGAAGGTAGATAGCTAAGAAGCTTTTTGACGAGTTCGATACATTCCTCCTCGTTCTCAGCCATGAAATGGCAGACTCCGCTAGTCTGCATGTGAACAAGAGCGCCACCTAATTCTTCGAAATCGACTTCTTGGCCCAACACGGTTTTGATGACTTCAGGGCCAGTGATAAACATGTGACTCGTATCCTTTACCATAATGATGAAGTCTGTCATGGCTGGTGAATAGACTGCCCCGCCAGCACAGGGACCCATAATCGCAGAGATTTGAGGTATGACCCCTGAGGCCAATACGTTTTTGAAGAAGATGTCTCCGTAGCCTGCGAGGCTTGCAACTCCCTCTTGGATCCGTGCACCGCCGCTGTCGTTCAAGCCTATTAAAGGCGCGCCTGTCTTCATGGCCAAATCCATCAATTTGCATATTTTTTTGGCAAACATATCCCCAAGGGAACCGCCGAACACTGTGAAGTCTTGAGAGAATACGTATACTAGGCGTCCATTGATTGTTCCATATCCTGTTACTACTCCATCTCCACGGATTTTTCTTTCTGCCATTCCAAAATCTGTGCATCGATGAACGATGAAGGGGTCAAGTTCTACGAAACTATTGTCATCTAGAAGGAGGTTGATTCTTTCTCTCGCAGTCAGTTTTCCTTGCTTATGCTGTTTTTCTATTCGTTTTCTTCCGCCTCCAAGCTTCGCCTTCTCTCGCATCTCACGCATTTGTTGTATCTTCTCTTTCACCGTTGGTTCACGTGCTGCCAAACTGTCCACCTGTGAACTGCTACCTATTCCTTCCACATATATATTTACTTCACCAGTTAAACATAGAAAAGCATAATTTCCTGAATATACGTGAAAGTATGGGCGGCATCTGATGCTACGCTTCTATAACACAATGACTCGAAAGAAGGAAGTTTTCAAGCCTATTGAAGAGGGCAGAGTTGGTATGTATTCATGTGGATTAACTGTGTATGACTATGCCCACATAGGTAATCTTAGGGCCTATGTATTTGTAGATCTACTGAGACGTTGGCTAGAATATCGAGGCTTTGAAGTAGAACATGTAATGAACATCACAGATGTTGATGACAAGACTATTAGGGGCATGTATAGAGAAGGTGTTTCTCTTGAGCAGTACACTAGGAAGTACACTGAGGCATTCTTTGAGGACCTGCAGGCGTTGAACATCAAAAAGGCTAAGGTTATTCCGAGAGCCACAGAACATATTCAAGAAATGGTTAGATTGGTTGAGGCATTGATGGAAGAAGGCTACGGCTACAGGGGTGAAGACGGCTCAATCTACTATGATATCTCGAAGTTCAAAGACTATGGCAAACTGTCCAAGGTGAAAGTCAAAGAGCTCAAGGCCGGTGCAAGAGTAAAGGTTGATGAATATGGTAAGGAACAAGCGAGCGATTTTGCTCTCTGGAAAGCTTGGGACACGAGTGATGCTGATGTATTTTGGAAAACAAAGCTCGGGAAAGGTAGGCCCGGATGGCACATTGAATGTTCTTCTATGTCGATGAAATATCTGGGCGAAACCTTGGACATTCACACAGGTGGCGTTGATAATATCTTTCCACATCACGAAAACGAGATTGCTCAAAGCGAGGCGGCGACTGGCAAGAAATTCGTCAATTACTGGCTGCATAACGAACATCTGTTAATTGAAGGCGAGAGAATGGGCAAATCTCTAGGAAACTTCTACACACTGCGGGATTTGCTTCGCATGGGACACGACCCATCCGCCATAAGATACTTACTCCTGTCTGCCCATTATAGGACGCAGCTCAATTTCACTTTTGATGGGTTGAAGGCAGCCAAAAGGGCCTTGACGCGGCTCTTTGACTTTCTGGAAAGACTTGAAAACATCAAAAAGGAGGAAGATGGAGAGGAAATTAGAGGCCTACTTGAGACTTCAAGGAAAGATTTTGAGGATGCCATGGATAATGACTTGGACATAAGTAAGGCTCTCGCCGCAGTTTTCAATCTCGTAAAGGATGTAAACATTCTAATCGACGAAAGAAAGCTAGATAGAGTAGGGGCAGAACAGGTGAAGAATTTAATCGTTGAATTCGATAGAGTATTGGGCGTTCTAGACAGTTTCTGGAGACAAAAAGAGGAGTTATCTAGGGAAGTTGAAGAGCTGATTAAGAAGAGGGAAAAAGCGAGAAAAGCAAAGGACTGGGAAACGGCCGACGCGATTCGAGGTAAACTGCAAAAGATGGGTATACTCTTGGAAGACACGCCTGAAGGTGTAAAATGGAAAAAGAGGCGATTCGCCTAGCTAAGCCTCCTCTTCACTATGACATCGCCCACCACCACCTTTTTCAAAAGTCCATCCTTAAGCCTGACAATGAGAGCGCCATCTTCCTCTACGTCCAAGGCCTCACCCGAAAGATTTTCGTCAAAACTAGATACTTCCACCTCCTTGCCGAGGAAATCTGCTAGGCTTTTCCATTCTTGCAGTAATGAGCTCCACATTCCTTGCTGGAGACGCCTATAGCGATCTTCGAAGTTCTGCAGGAGCATTTCTGTAAGGGTTTTTTGCTTTACTTTGTGTCCGAGCTCGTGTTTCAGAGATGTTACAGTGGCTCTAAGGCTGCTAGGAAAAGATTCCAAGTCAATGTTGACGTTTATCCCGACGCCTACAATCACGAATGTAACGAGGCTTTCTCTCGTATTTATCTCTGTTAAGATTCCACTGATCTTTTTGCCATTGACAAGAACGTCGTTTGGCCATTTGACACTTGTCTCTAGGTTAAACAGCGTCTTGATTGTTTTCGCAACTGCTGATGACATTATGAAAGTGAGCCTTAAGGCTTCTTTTGGACTAGTTTGGGGTCGCAATATTACAGAAAGCCAAAGTCCACCCTTAGGCGAGATCCACTGCCTTCCCAGTCTACCTCTTCCCATTGTCTGTGTTTCGGCAAGAATGACTATTTTTTCCTCATCAGTTTTCTCGGCAACTTCTTTAGCTATCTTATTTGTAGAAGATAAACTCTTGTAAATGTAAACTTTGTATCCTGAGACATTTTGCTGAATCTTCTGGTGCTTCTCAGCGTCTTGAGGAGACATCGTTCAAGCTAGTGTTCACATAGCTCTATTAAGATATTACCAGTGCTCTTCGGGTGCAAAAATGCTATCTTACCACCTTCGATGCCAGCTCTAGGCTTCTCATCAATCAAAGCTACGCCGCTTGCCTTCAATTGCTGCAGCATTTCTTCTATATTACTAACTTCAAATGCTAAATGGTGTAGTCCTTGACCTCTTCTTTCCAAGAACTTTGCCACAGGGCTTTCCTTGCTCAACGGTTCTACCAACTCGATATTCATATTCCCAGCAGTCAAAAAAGCCGCTTTAACCTTATGTTGCCCTGCCTCTTTTATTTCTTTCAACTTCAACCCTAGAAGCTGCTCGTAAATGGGTAGAACATCATCGATTTTATTCACAGCTATCCCAATGTGATCCAAGCCCACAATCATGTTCTCACTCTTCTAAAAACTTACGTCAGGTGCAATATAAACAGGTCGAGGACACAGCTGTCATCAAAACTGATGTTGGCGAAATCGAGGTGGACACAGCTTATGCTAGGTCAGCTATCGAAGGCTCCAACTCTACAATAGTCTCAATTCAGTGAGACGTCGCAACAATAAAGACTGACATCGGAAATATTCAAGGCAATATAACTGCAATTCAAGGTGGCGTTGCAGTAGTCGAGACCAAATTAGGTCAAATGATAGTTCCTCTGCCTTACTCCGGCGCAACAAGTGCACAAAACTCATCCATGCCAGGGATTCTCATCCTATCTTTCTTTTCTGGAATCATCGTCATGGCCGTTATCATTGCTGTGATTCTTTTATCAAGTTCTCTAACCACTAGACTGAGAGTGGCGGCCTAGTTAATATACAAGCGCCGATTTGGAGTGCAATGCATTGAACGAGAAGAGGTCTATCTAAAGCCATTAGGAAAAGCCATGGGGACATATAGCCTTAGCAATCTTTTTCAACCCCTCGAAACAAAACACACATACAATGACAATTAAATTGGTAATCTTCGACATTGATGGCACACTACTTCAAGCCTACAGCTGGCAATACCTCCATGAAAACCTAGGAACATGGAGTCAGGCAAGAGGATATTATGATCAGTTCTTCAAGAACGAGATAACTTACGAGCAGTGGGCCCAACTAGATGCTGCCCTTTGGAAGAATCAACCTCTGGCAAAAGTAGACAAAATTATTCAACGAATGCCCTACACAAAGGGCGCTAAAGAAACCCTCACTGTCCTAAAAAAACAAAACATCAAAATATATCTCCTAAGCGCCGGGCTAACCCAGGTAGCAGAGAGAATCCAAAAAGAAACCGGTATCGACGGATATGTGGCAAACACGCTCATAGCGAAAGATGGCTATCTTACTGGCAGAGTAGAAGTGAACGTCTCCTTTCATAGCAAAGACGAACACCTGCCTCAGATCCTCAAGACATTCGACCTAACACCCCAGCGATGCGCCGCGGTCGGCGATGACCCGACGCTTATCCCTCTCTTCAAGAAAGTTGCCCTCGCTATAGCCTTCAACCCGACCAACAAAAACGTAGAAAAACATGCAGACATAACAATCCGAAGTACCGACCTTCGCACTGTCCTACCATATGTTCTATGATAACCACACCAAGCCTTGTGAACCGTTTTTATAAAGACTAAGCGTAAATGTAACGAAGGTGGATACGTTGACTGATGATCAGCTTTCCGCACGAGTAGATGCCATAAAAACTTCTCCTATAAGAAAACTGATAGATATGGTAGATA
The DNA here is from genome assembly GCA_964348215.1 of uncultured Candidatus Bathyarchaeia archaeon. Taxonomy (GTDB): domain Archaea; phylum Thermoproteota; class Bathyarchaeia; order Bathyarchaeales; family SOJC01; genus CAYGBS01. Next base: position 2,371 of record CAYGBS010000073.1, on the reverse strand, counting down.
AGATACCTGACGTTATCGGATTACATGCTGGCGAACCCGACTTCGACACTCCAGAGCACATCACGCGAGCTGCAAAACAAGCTCTAGACAACGGATATACGCATTATGCGCATACAGCCGGGCTGCCGGAGCTGAGAGCAGCCATAGCAGAGAAATTGCTGAAAAAGAACAAGATCAAGGCTGATCCAGAAGCCGAAATAACAGTAACTGTAGGGGGTTTTGCTGCTCTATTCTCAACGTTACAAACCTTGATAAATCTAGGCGATGAAGTTGTAATCACCGAACCATCGTGGCCTTCTTACACAGGGCTTATAAGGCTAGCTGGAGGTGTCCCCATTCCCCTCAGGTTAGAGGCACCTTACTATCGCTTAGACGTGAACTTGTTGAGAGAAAAAGTCACAGAGCGAACAAAGATGGTGATAATTAACAATCCGAACAATCCAACAGGCGCCGTCTATGGGTCCGAAGATCTCAAGGATTTGGCATCCTTAGCCAAGAGGCTCAACTTCCTGGTTCTGGCTGACGAAGTATATGAACAAATAGTGTTTGACAATGCACGGCACTTTAGCATAGCTAGCTTCTCTGATATGAATGAGAGAACAATTACGATAAACTCGTTTTCGAAAACCTATGCGATGACAGGGTGGCGTGTCGGCTACGTCGTGGCTAATGAACAGATTACAGCTGGTATTCGTCGCATACATTCTCATGCTGTTTCATGTGTTAGCCCTGCCTTCCAAAAAGCAGCAATGACTGCTTTGACCTCGCCCCAAAACTGTGTGAAACATATGGTCAGAGAGTACAAAGAGAGACGAGACATGACCGTTGAAGAACTTAACGACATACCATGTCTGAAGTGCGTGAAACCTAAGGGAACCTTCTACCTTTTCCCCGACATTCAAGGGCTAGGATTGCCTTCTACTGACCTTGCTGAAAAGATGTTGAAGAAGGCAAAGGTGGCGACAATCCCTGGCACCGCCTTTGGGCCAAGCGGTGAAGGACATCTGCGGCTGTCTGTTGCAGTTTCGAAAAAGGACTTGCTTAGGGCCACGCAAAAAATCAGAGAATTCGTAAACACTCTGTGACTTGTAGAATATGGAATACGAAAATCTTATGCATACGAAATCAAAATTGTATTCTCTGCGAATACGACAGGCATCAGCTACATATGCCTCAGCGGGGGTTCCCAAGCCAGGTCTAAATTGGGCGTTAAACCCCCAGGGACAAGGGGGAGGACTTAAGATCCTCTGGCGAAGGCCTT
>CAYGBS010000073.1:730-1100 GCA_964348215.1 uncultured Candidatus Bathyarchaeia archaeon | reverse complement strand
CTTCGCGGGTTCAAATCCCGCCCCCCGCACTTACATTTCAGTCAGCGTTTAGATTCTCGGTTTTTCGGCGTCAAACGCGTGGTAATTTATCTTGTAGTGCAAAGAACGCCCTCAAATGAACGCCATATCCGAATTGTAAGGTCGGAATTTTAGCTTGCTAACAAAAAGTAATTAAAAAACGTTCCTCACGTAATGATTGGGAAGCTAATTGACAGTTAAATTCTTTATCCATCCACCTCTGGGCAATCTCTCCAGTGAGTTACAGCTTAACCTCGAAGCGATTAAGAAGGCTGACGATCTCAAAATAGATGGATTTGCATTGCCTGATCATTATATGAGCCCACAAGGTAATGAAACGCTTGAATCATGG
>CAYGBS010000073.1:425-720 GCA_964348215.1 uncultured Candidatus Bathyarchaeia archaeon | reverse complement strand
AATCGTATCTTGCTTGGGACTCTTGTAACGCCGATACCTCTACGACCTCCACAACTATTAGCCAAAATAGTCTCAACCGTAGACGTATTGTCAAAAGGAAGGTGCTTTCTGGGTGTGGGTGCGGGTTGGAGTGTAGAAGAGTTTGAAGGCTATGGTCAATGGGATGAACCTCGAGTCAGAGTAGAGAAAGTCGATGAAGGAATCGGTTTAATAAAAAAACTTTGGACCGAATCAGTAGTAGACTTTGAAGGTAAATATTATGGGACTAAAGGAGCAGTTCTACTCCCAAAACCTG
>CAYGBS010000073.1:0-387 GCA_964348215.1 uncultured Candidatus Bathyarchaeia archaeon | reverse complement strand
CATTTGCTTTATCGCTGAAGAAAAACCTGAAAAATTCTTGGTCGCGAAGAATGAGGTTATAAGAGCTTCTAATGAACAAAACAGACCAAGTGCTCCATCTTTTGCTTGTGCTATAGGCGTTAAGACACTGGAGCGAAAACATGACTTTTGTATGAGAATTGAGAAAGCTTCTGATCTAGGAGCATCGTATATTGTTACCGGTGTAGAACGAGAACAAGACTACTTAAAATTCATAGAGTTTCTTGCCGAAGACATAATACCATCTTTCAGTTAGTCCTTTAACCTCTAAGTACGCTTGAAAAGACTTTCAACTCTTAGACACAAAGCCAAGTCAACCACACCATCTTTGCGCGCAAAAACCGAGAATTTAAACCAAAGTTTATTTAG
>CAYGBS010000072.1:2148-8081 GCA_964348215.1 uncultured Candidatus Bathyarchaeia archaeon | reverse complement strand
TACCACTGAAGAATGTTGATCAAGACTTCAAAAGCCTTGCATCTTAGAAGAGAAACGTGGGCGTGATTTCTATGCAAACGAATTTAAAGGCTATTTTTTCATTGAAAACGCATATCATAATCTATAAATATTAGCACTTTTTTATGTAGGAGAACTAGGTGAAACAAGTTGGCAAATAAGGTTGATACGGGAATTCCAGGACTAGATGAGTTAGTTGATGACGGTTTTCCAGAGGGAAGAGTGGTTTTAGTAATAGGAGGACCTGGAACTGGAAAAACAATTCTCTGCAGCCAGTTTTTGTACAAGGGGATCTATGATAAACAAGAGAACGGAGTTTTCGTAAGCCTTGATGAAAGCAAGGAGCATTTCTATTCCGAGATGAAGCAGTTTGGATGGGACTTTGAAAAGGCGGAGAGTGAAGGAAAATTCGCTTTTATAGATGCTACACGAATGTCACAGGTCGCAATGCTCAAAGAAAAGCTTTACAAAGAGGAGACTAAAAGCCTGCGCGGTAAGAAATTATCTATTGACAAGCTAATTGAAGATCTCAGGGCGAAAATCTCGCGAGTTAAAGCAAAAAGAGTCGTGGTTGACACATTAGCTCTGCTTACGTATAGGTTTCCCGACCTTGTTGAGCGGAGAACTGCTATTGTGGAATTGATTCAGTCTTTGGCAGACATGCAAGTCACCTGCCTTGTTACTACTGAACTCAAGCATCTTGGCCTTGAAAGAGAAGCATTAGATGAGGAATTCCTAGTGCATGGCGTAATAATGCTTCAGACACTGTTCTCTGGTTCCACAACGACAAGAGCTATCCAAGTTGAGAAGATGAGAGAGGCAAAAGTTAATCCTAGCTTGGTGCCCTATTCGATAAATAAGAATGGAGTAGAGATTTTCCCTAATATGCCTTTGTTTGGGGATTGACACCGCTACTTCGTAATCGGAGCAAACTGGAGAGCGTAGATCGATACAGAGTTCACAACCTAAGTTTCTCTTTTGCTAGTTGCATCTCATTTTCGAGGTACCGCTGATTGAGCATTCTTCTTATTCTGAGGCACTTTTGGGTGGCCCCATTGGTTTTTCTCTGGTAAATGTCGATTTCTCCCTCGAAAGGGTCTAGGACAGCTTGGACTTCCTCTGCTGAGTGCATTTGAGGATTGAGCAGCACCAGAGAGGTGAATCCTTCTGATTTCAGGGTTGTTAAGATCCCGGTTAGCCATTTTCTCGTCCTTGCTGGCCCGTGCTGTAGAAGAATGTCTGAAAGTATTTCGATGTATGCCCTTTTCTGGGTTTCCGGCGGTCTATTTGTTTTTCGAAGAGCAGAGGTCAATGTGATGTTGATGTCCGTCAGATTATCGATGTTTTTGAGTCTTGAAACATTGGGTAAGTCTCTAGCTAAGGAATCTGCTTGGGGGTTGAATAAGAATACGTGGAAATTTGGCTTAATTCCCCCGGTGTAAGGTTTGAGTATATTTGCGTCGATGGTTATGTAGAAAGTAATCTCTTCTTTTTGGATTCCTTCCCTTAGAAATCTTGAGGTCAAGAGATCTCTTTCATCGCATGATGGTGATGTAAGTATGACCGAGTACTTTTCAGGTATTCCACCAAGAAGTAATTTGTCGAGATCCTTAAAGCCTGTTCCAATCCGACGAGTAGCATCACCTACAACATTTACAGCTAATTGTTCGGCTTCAAGGATGAACTCGCGATCAGTCTGATCAGAAAATACAATTCTCGGTTTGATCGATAATGATCCTTCACGACGAGGGCGCAGGACAAGCATGACTTTGACAGTTTTCTTTGGGTCAATATTCATTCTGTTTGTGTCCAAATAGTCTTCTTTAAGAAAAATGCTTTTTGATTTGTCAACAGTCGCAAAGTCTTCGGGGGAAACTCCCTCGATTCTCTTAAGTGTGATAGGCGATTCTCCTTTGTTAATCAACTTCATCTCAAGTGAAAAATCTTCATTCGCTTTTACATCCCTTTTGCTCGTTGATAATTCTGCTTCTAATGGTGATATCAATTCTGCTGGCTCAGGGCTTTGTGCTTGCCGAGATAAGCTCTTTTGATCGAGTGCTGCGAAAAGCTTGCGCATGTGTCTGAAGGTCTCAAGATATTCTCGACCTCGGCTTGTTATTCTGTAAATCACAGAATCGCCGAGATTATCTTCTCTCAGAAGACCTCTGGAGGCTAGGAAACTTAGTGCTTCTTTGGCTCTGTCTACCGGCAAATTGGCGCCGTAAGAGGCTCTAGTAACTCGAGAAAAACCTTTCCTTGAAACAAGGTCTAGCAATTCGGCATAGATCTCATAACGAGTTCTTCGCTTTGGCAATCCTGCATCCCAAGGGTCTCTAACTATCAAACAGCTGATCCTATTAATAGCTGCCTATCTAGGAATAGGCGCTATGCGCGCTAAGTGTGGAGAGCTTTTGCTTTAACTATACTTTCTGTGGTTCTCTTTCGAATTTCACATCTCGATCTGCTTCTAGGGATTTTGTATACTTGACTTCTCCAGAGATCCGACACCTTGCACCCAGTCTTATGCTGTCTCCACGAAGATTCCTAGCCTCTGCCTCTCTTTCCAATGTGATTCTCCTAGCAAAGATGTCTTCGACATGAGCTCCCTTTCCTATAAATACTTCATCGGCGTTTATAGGTCCCTTTACTTTGCCTCTTCTTCCAACTTCAACGTAGGAAGCGTGAACCCCATCACTAGTTTCAATAGAACCCCCTACAGTAACTCTTGATTCCACCTTTGCTTCCCTAGCTGACAAAGAGCCTCCGACTTCTACCCTTTGCGCTTTCAGTGTTCCTTCTATCTTTGCTTTTCCACCAACCTCAAATCTTCCTGATAGGTTTATAGACCCATCAACGCGAACCTTTCCACCTACCTCTAAATTTGTACCTTCAGCTGAGCCAGAGATAACAGCAACGCCACCTACATCTATATTGTCAAATCTTAGATCTCCTTCAACCTTACACACGCCGCCCACATCTATGCTTCCTCCACTACTTCCACCTGCGAGTTTGACACTGCCTCCTACATCAATTTTCTCAAATCTAAGAGATTCTTTTGAGACCAAGCTCCCGCCAACATCAACTCTATTTACCCTCCCACCCCGAACAACCACTGCTCCTCCAGCATCAATACTGTCTTCCACATCGACCTCTGCCTCAACTCGAACCAAACCCCCAACGTCAATGCTCCTCGTCTTAACCACGCCATTAGCCTGAAATTTCCCACCTACATCTATGCTCAATGCTTCTGTTTTGCCACCTACTTCCAGGCTACCCCCTACATCCACTTCATCTACTTTGAGATCTTTTTCCACTTTCAAGCTCCTACCTACGTTGACTCTTTTCGCTGCGAGACTCCCGGAGACAAAGAGACGACCATCATCAACATCAACTCTATTCTTAATATCAAGGTCTCCTCTGATGGTAACCTCTCCCTCTCCCTCTAGATTCTCTCCTGAGAGGCTGCAATCAAAAACACAGTCATCACTAACATAGATAGTTCCAGAAACCTTCACTTCAGGGGGAGATCCTTCACCTTTAACAACCGCATGTCTAGAGACCTCTAAATCACCTTCCACGAATTTGAAAGTGGCTGTACTGCCACGGGGAACGACTTTTCCTGACATCTTTATCTCCATTTAGATGAATGTCTGCCGACATTAAAAAAGGCGACTCACGTATTGCAGTCACAAATTGTGACTACAAGATAGGCTTTTGGCACACAAGATGTTACTTTCGTTTTCTGTAGAGATGGCTGTCCCCAATAGTGTCATAGTGTTCAAATCCAGCTTCCCCGAGTTTTTTGGCTTCTTCTACAGTTTCTGCTATTTGGACTTCGTATTCTTCTGATCTGAAGTCGATTAGGTGAGTGTAGATCATAGTGTTGTTGATGTTTCTATGTCCTAAGGCTCTTTGAACTTTGAGTATGTTGAGGGTTTTGGCGTAGAGCATTGTAGCAAAGAAGTGTCGAAGGGTGTGGAAGGTTATTCGTTTCAATCTTTGGTTCTGCAACTTATGATTGCAGGATTAAATATGCTTATGCAGTCAACGTTTCATCTTTTTTTGCTTATGCTTCCATTAACTATTATTATATTGTCTCTATTGGCGATCAAGTCTACAACTAGATATTATGATGCATTCCTAAGAAGAGTTGTGCTAGTTGCGAAAATAGAAAACATGCTTGGAATAGATAGTCACGTAAAAGGAAAGGAAAAGCCAAAATGTTTGGTTTGGTAAAAAGACAAAAGATTCATGATTCAATCTTATTGGGAGTCCCGAAAAGCCTTCAGAGACTCAGAAGAATTCATTAAGAATAACAGATGGAAAGGAGATAATCGATGGGCTGTGCTCACATTTGTAAGCTTTTTCGCAATTGGAGTGCTTCTTATCGTTTTACATATAGGATTATGGATCTAGAGCGATACAAGAGACATAGGCTAACGTCTAGAGATGTGATTATTGCAAGTTTTCCGAAAAAGGGAACGAGACACTCAAAGAAGCCGTTCTGGCGTTTGCAGTTGTTTAATCAATAGATATATTAAATTCAGATAGCAATACTCGCCCGCTTTTCTCGACGCATTCCAGCACTCAAGTGAAAGTGGGGGGGTTGCAGGAGACATCTCCACTGTGGTAGGGGTTCAATTCCCATCCGTCCATTATATTACCTTAATGCTTTTTTGATTATTTCAACTGAGAAGGGCTGTCCATGTCCAGGATGAACCGTTTCAACACCCAACTCCAAAAGATGCTTCCAGCTTTCTTTCACTTTCTCAAGGTCATCAACCAGGATAGGCAATCCAGGCGTGCGTCTTAATGGAAACTTGTTCATAGCGAGGTCTCCTACAAATGCTTCACCTGAATCCAGCAGCACACTCACTGATCCTATAGTGTGGCCTGGAGTGTAGACCACTCGACCAGAAATGCCATAGTCAACTAGGGATAGTCCTTCATCTTCGACTACTAGGTCAACCTCTGTTGCTGGAGCTTCTGGGTATAACCACATTATAAGAGGTACACCGATCTTTCCAAGCATTCGCCCCCAACGCCCCACACCTTTGGGCTTGTGAGAGTCTACCCATTCTCCTCTTTCAACACATTCTTTGTCCAGCCGATGAACAGCAACCTTAGCCCCAGTTAACTCCTTTATGTCTTCAAGTGAGCCGATATGATCTATGTGTCCATGAGTAACAACTATTAGTTCTATGTCAGAAGGCTTTATGCCTATTTTCATTATTGATGCTTTGAATCCGCCTATCTTACCTGGCGCTCCTCCATCAACCATTATGACCCCTTCATCTTGTATAAGATAGCAATCATTGAACCCCAAAGGCATTGGAAAGATCTTATTGGACATCGTCTTCACTGTGTACAGTAGAATTCGAGTGGGAAGAGATAAACATTAAGACGGATGAATCGCACGAAAAAGGGGGGTTTGCGGGAAGAAATCGGGTGACATCTCCATACTCACAATTTGTGACTACAAAGCGTTCTTCAATATCATTCCAGTTTAGATTCTCCACGTGTGCAATGGTATTCTCTGGCCATACCAGTCTCAGGAAACCTGCAAACCTTGAGCGTAGCATAAGTCATAGAAGCTGTTCGTGCAAGGCGGATTAGATATTGACTGTGCAATCAACGAAGCTCCTTTACAGAGGAAAAACACCTGCGTACACTGACTTTCTCATAATTCATATGCTTACGCTTGACAAGCGTTAATAGTTTGAGAAACACTTTTCGAAATACCTAATTACTTCACAAATTCATCATTTTCACGTTTATGTTTGCGTACATGCAGGAGAAAGACTGACTAGTCAGGTTTAAGATGGGCGGGCTGAGCGTAACGGAAATGGATATCAAACTATGCAAAAAGATCATTGGGAAGAGCTTCCCTCAAATCCATGTTGAAAGAGTAATAC
>CAYGBS010000072.1:0-2138 GCA_964348215.1 uncultured Candidatus Bathyarchaeia archaeon | reverse complement strand
GGCAGACTTATTTTCAAGTTCCCTAAGTGGCTTGAAAGAGAACGCACGACGCAGATGGAAATCAATTTGCTTCCAGAGCTTGCTGAAGCCATGTCGGTGCAGATTCCCCACTTCGAATTCATCGGTAAACACAAGAATGAGACGTTTATTGGCTACAGGAAGATCCCTGGAGTGCCGCTTGCCTCCTGCAACTACAATCGTGGGAATCTTGCAACCCAGCTGGCAAAGATCATAACAGAGATACACCGCTTTCCAGTACACCTAGCAACGAAGCTCAAAATCCCAAAGCCTAACTGGCGCATGGAACATGAGGAGTTCTATAGAAGGATACGAGACAAAGTCTTTCCTTTGATGAATGAAGCATTGCAGGAGAGAGCAGTTTCGGTGTGGGAGGAGTTCCTTGAAAACGAGGACAACTTCAGGTTTGAACCGGTATTCGTCCATCGTGACCTGAGTGGAGACCAACACATCCTCTGCAATCCTGAAAGACCCGAAATCACGGGAATTATCGACTGGGAGGATTCATCCATAGGCGACCCAGCGATCGACTTCACTGGGTTATACTGGGACTGCAAAGAGAAATTCACAAAACGTGTTTTGGCAGACTACGGCGGAAAGGTTGACAAAGCCTTCTGGAAAAGAGCAATATTCTACTATAAAATTGGAGGCTTTCATGAAATCTCATATGGACAGCTCATAGGCGATGACGCCTATATAGAGAATGGTATAGAGCACCTATCAACAGTGCTTTGATGTGCGAACCAACTGCTCAAAGTGTGACCGACGGTCTCTTTCGAATGCACAGCACACAAAAAAAGGAGAGTTTTACGCGTGATGTCTCAACTCAGGTGAGGTTTCTATACTGCTATTCTGCAGTCACCTTGGTCTTCTCTGTGGAGATAGGTACTCGAATCAAGAAGTATTAGAGCGCGCTCAGAAACGTCGTATGTGGGACTTCAAATACTCTCCCTATTTTTGGGCCGGTTCAACGGCAACCGATTCAGGTCTTTTGCTGAATGAAGCGGCGGTACGGATCTTTGTAGCTCTTTTCATCATGCAGTTGCAATGAGGAAAAACTGCTGTCATCATAAAGTTCAAATAAGCAGTATCTGTGATAGTCTTCTGGAGAAAGCAAATGACGACGCCTTCATTTGTGAGAAACGTTGTAAGGACGTGTCTGCGAATTGGCCCAGGAGACAGCGTGTCTATATTTACTTGGCGGCATACGCTTGATTTGGCAGAAGCCTTTGCATTAGAGTGCCAGAAAGCGGGGGCGAAAACCCATCTGGAAATCGAAACCGATGAACTATATTATCAGGCTGTTCTAGATCTGCCGATAAAATATCTGAAAGGGCCTAATCCATTCAGCCTTGCATTACTAGATGTAGCTACTGCGAACATTTTCTTAGCTGGCCCGGAGAATCCTGAAAGATTGAAGAGGATTTCACCTGAGCGAATGAGTGCTATGGTGGAAGCTGACAAGCCCTACAACAACAAGTTACTGGAAAGGAAAATTCGATCCGCTCATATAGTTTCAGGGTATGTCACTCCTCAAAGAGCCAAGACATACGGCTTCGACTATGACAAATGGAAACGTAATATTCTGGCTGCTATAGATGTAGATTACAATCATATGCGGGAACTGGGTAAGAAGGTTGGAGAAAGACTTGAAGAAGCTTCTGAGATTCGAATCACAGCAGATAACGGTACAGATTTGACTTTAGCCTTGGAAGGTCGAGACTCGCACGTTAACGATGGGGTTATTGATGATGAAGATATCAAAAAAGGAGCTATCTTTACGGCTTTACCTGCAGGCAATGTTGCGGTTGCACCGAAGGAAAGAAGTGCAAGAGGGATATTCCTTTCAGACATTCCTGAGCCTGACGCTGGACTGCTGATACGCGATCTTGCATTGCGTTTCGAAGGTGGAAAACTTGTTTCCCTCGAGGGCAGCCAGAACGCTGAAGCTATGAAAGCAAGATGGGTGAAAGCAAGAGGAGATAAAGATCAAGCGTCTTGGCTGATCGTTGGTCTGAATCCCGCGGCACAAGAAGGATATGTGTACAATAAGATAATTCTCGGAAGTGTTACATTGGGCATCGGTGATAACAGAGAGATTGGGGGAAAGATGGAAAGCG
>CAYGBS010000071.1:0-8160 GCA_964348215.1 uncultured Candidatus Bathyarchaeia archaeon | reverse complement strand
GCGAGTGATAGCCTTATTCTCTTCTAATGACATAAAACATCGTCCCTCTTTCAACCCCAGTTATCTCTGTTTGACACTTAATAGTTGTTACGAAAATACTCCCATTTTTATCAAGAACTCACCCAAATCTTATGCAAATTTAGTGCAGGGGGTGGGATTCGAACCCACGAAGGCCTTTGCCATGAGGTCCTGAACCTCACCCCTTTGACCAGGCTTGGGAACCCCTGCCTTGAATATACTATTTGCACTGTAGAATTAACTCTTACCTATAACTCGGCGGCGGTGTGGCAGTCTTCATCGTACCCAGAGACTGGGCCTTCTTATCTCTTCCAGCGGTATATCAGGTAAGCAACAACCAACACGGCTACGATTGCGACGGCTAAGACCAGCCAAAACAGCAAAGTTGACCATAACGGCGGAGGAAAACCTTCTAGGGTCAGAGTCTCTGAAGTAGACGAGTCAACCAGCATTGACGGCTTAGTGGCGTTCGCGGCAACATGTGTAAGAAGGTAGGCAGTACTGTAGAATGCTTCCAGCCTGTAAGTTCCAACAGGCAGCTTAAAGACAGCCTCACCTGCTGCACTTGTCAACCCAAAATCGTAAGGCACGCCAGCCTCATTGTAGACCCAAACGTATGCTCCATGGATAGAAGACCCATCAGCTCCTTCAACTTCCACGGTCAACTGAAAAACTTGGCATTCAATCGTATGGGGACCGTCAGAGAACACTTGCAGACTTGTCTTCTGCACGACGACGCCTTTCCACATTACTGTAAACGTATAGTTCCCAGCAGGCATCCGCGTAAAGTTGAGAAAACCGTTTTCCCCAGTGTACATTGGCAAGATGTTCACTGTACCGTTTGGAAACAGGATGTTCACGGTTGCCTTCGACAACGGATCTCCCACATCATCTATAACTCTGAAAGACGGGTCATAAACCTCGCATTGAACTGTAAAATTCGCTGGCTCAATAACTGCAATCGGCGTCCTCGCAACTAAGACCTCCTGCCAATGAACAGTGATGTTGTAGGAACCCGAGTATAGAGTAGCGGTCCACCAACCACTCGAATTCGTATAGCCATGATCAACATTCACGTCCTGCGACAGCGCACCTACATAAGCATCCCCTAATGTCCTTCCATGAGCGTCAACTGTCTTTATCTGCACGAGAAAGGGCGTGCCTATGAAAAAAGAACCGTAAGCCCGTTCAACGTAATTTCCGTAACTCCCGAAAACCCCGCTTGCTCCCGAAAAGTATGAAAAGCCACTGTTATCAACAGCCGTGACCACAATCGTATAGTTTCCAAGGACAACACTGGGAGAATAGGTCCAGTTAGCCTCATAAACATTGGAATAGGTGAAAGCTGTTCCAGCAACCTTCATCATGCTATGATTCTCCATAACAACCTCTAAGCCAGGATCAATCAAGCTGATGTTAACCTGATACACATCATAGCCACCCAGAGGATCTGTAATATTCGCTCGTATTATCACCACACGTCGAGTTTCATTCCACAGAGCAGAGAACACACTTGTTTCATTACCATCAACATCGTAGGTCTTAACTGAAGACACCTGCATGTAATCCTCGCTCTCCAAGACCAGACGACTGTCAAAGGCTCTCGTATCGAACCAAAGCTGGGCAACTGTTGACGCTCCGACAACTACCCTGAAGTAAAGCCTAATCGAAGAGCCTTCCTTGAAAGTGTGCGTTATAAGAGGCGTAGTAAGGTTCAAGTAGCTAGGGGCGTTGTAGAGCACCGTACTTCCAAAATTCCACGAGGACACCTCTTCCTCTGTACCATTCATATAGCGCTCATAAAGAGTAACAGTTGGCGTTCCCGACGGTGAGGTTCCAGTGGCATTGATCCACATGCCTAACGAAACCGTTCCGTTGACAGTGTAGTCTGAAGCGAGAGTCGGGTAAAGATACCAATAATGGAAGAGCGTCTGCAAGTTCCTCACGGTAGCGGGAGCGGTTGACCATCGTCGAGACGTGTTCATTATGAAAAAGGTCTCATAACCGTTAATGTAAGGAGTGCTGCTGTCGTTGTGAAGATAGAAGAACAACCGTTTCTTCGATGAACTTTCCTGCTGGGCCTTAACTGAAGGAAGAGAGATCAATGTGTAAGCGAACAGCGTCGCTGTTAACACTGAAAAGAGCAGGAAATACGTCTCAACTGCTTTTACCCTCATCAACCTGACACCTAAATGAATAGACTTGGAAACTCTTGTGGAAACCAAGCAGATAATAATCTTTTTAATCTGGAATCTAGATCCAAGCTAAGTATTCAGTTTCGTGAAAAGAAAACATAATCCTGCAGTCTAATCGATACTGCGAATTTCTTCCAAGAACTCGGCTGTCGATTCTCCCTTGTCTGTCAATTCATACCTAGCCGGCATATCTCGCCTAAAAACCAACTTCTTTCCTCTCAGACTCCGCAGATATTTATACACCCTGCGCAGACTGATGCCAACAACATCAGCAAGATCAGGGGCAGAAATGCCGGCTTGGGGAATTGCGTTGCAGATTCTCTTTTGTGTCGGTGAAAGCTGTTCCAATGATAATGCTCTTTTCGTGCGGAAGTAGAAAACGCGGGCAGAAGGAGAATTGTTCATTATCAACTTACGTTTTACAAGGCGCTTCAAAGTTCTCGAAAAGCTATTTGGAGGAGCAACATTAAGCAGTTCACTGCGAGTTTTGGCGCTGTCTAAGAGTTTTCTAAGAATTTTTTCTTCGTGCCCCTCCGAGTGAATCGGCAGTTTCCCGGCAAAGCCGTGTTTGATCACGGCATCCTGCATTTTCCTGCCATACAACGTGAGGTGGAACCGTTTGCCATGTTCTTTAACTAAGCCAGCTTTCAGTAGCGGCTTTAGGTATTCACGAATAGTCTTCTGACTGTGATAGAATTTGTGGCTTTTAAGTTTCTGCTGTAAACCCTCAAGAGAAGAGGGGTGTTCCCAAAGAATGTCAAGGATTGCCAGTCTTCTTTCATTTTTGATGGCGTTGAGTAGTTCAAGTCTGTGGTCATCCTCTGAAAGCACTTTACTGGTTTCGCGAAGCTCCCTTTTTACCCTCCAAGTTTCACACTGTTCTACGCACATCATCGGTGTAACTACGCTACAGCCCTTACATCGCTCTTCCATGACATGCAGTGTCTGCTCCAGTGTGCACCCTGTGTCAACCATCTTCTTCGATAGCCACAGTGAATCCCCAACAAGCTTTCGGCTCTTTGCCTGCTCTTCAAAGGAGGCGTGTGCCACAGAAACTTGGTCATCATCACTTTGACTGTTTCTTCGAGGAGAGAAAGGAGAAGAGACTTTTTTCAAAACTATTTTTCCTCCATTGTTTCTATGACACACGTCATATAATTATGACATACGTCATGCTTATATATCTTTTCCCCCAAACACTATAAACGGAGCGAAACCCTTGAAACTCCCCTGCGAAATAGCGGTAAAATCAGTTGTCCCAGCCATACGCGCCCTCCTCGCAGAAGAACTCACTGAAACCTACGGAATGAAACAGAGAGAAGCAGCCAGCCTACTAGGCATCACTCAAACCGCAGTGAGCAAATATACTCATCACGTGAGGGGAAGAGTCCTCTCAATAGAGAAAGAGCAAGAGGTCAAGACGCGAATAGTGAAGACAGCAGCCTCACTAGCCAACGGAGATTTAGACAGAACAGCTCTAGCACTAGAAATCTGCGCCATGTGCAAATTCGCACGAAAAAAGCGCTTGATGTGTAAACTGTGCAAGCAGGTAGATCCAACTTTGGAAACAGGCCAGTGCAGGCTCTGCCTTATCTCCCCCTGCATTCCATAACGTCAGCTAAAGGAATGCACTCAGCAGGAAGGAGCTAAGCAGTAAGCTTATTACGACAGCGCCAAAACCTGTTAGAAACGCTTGCATCCAAGAGAGACTTTGCAAGCTCTTCAGAGCAACGGCGCATAGAATTGTAGTCCAAACATAAGACAGCAAGCTTAGAACAGAGATCGGTATACCCCAACTACGCTGATAGATGTCAAGGTATTCCACGTATGTAATATTATATGGAAGGAAAATCGGCGGTAGCAGAAGAAATAGCAGTGTTAGGGCTACCAGCTGAATGATTGAAGCTGAATAGACATATCCAACAGTGGCCAGCAGGTTCTTCCATAGGCCAGTCCAGTTGAAGAAGCTCTTCAACGTTAAGAAGGCTATTCCAGAGAGAATCAGCCACTCCAACAGAAAGCTGATGCTACTCCGCGTCAGCGAGTACACAAGCTGCTGGTCAAAGGTATTTGAAGATGCAACAGAGGTATACTTCCCGAAGAACATGTCATCTATCTTCAAGGTGACATTTGCCAGGTTAGGCCATGTCACCTGAAAACCTATCCCTGTCACGTTCTCCCAGCTGGGCAAACCCTCAGGAATCTCTACCCAGTCGTCAGTGGCCAAGTTGACTGTAATGTTTCCCCATCTCCCAGTTTTGTTAGCTATACTGTTCGTTATGTCCCTCTCAAATCTCGTGCTCTCATTATTCAACGAAAACAGCTGCAGAAGAGCGGCTGGAGTAGCATTTTCCTCGCTTACCCACTTCACACTAAAGGAGAAGCGACTGTATTCTTCTTCAGAGCAGTTGAAACTTCCTACGTCTGTTAAACGTGCCCAAACAAGAAGCGTATCAGTCAAAGAAATCGAGACGCTGTACTCTCCAGAAACGTAATCGTCACCGTCAAAAGCTACATTCGCGTTGGAGCTCCATGAGAACGATAATGAGTTTGAAGGAGCTTCAGTCCACAAATCATTTTCAGGTGTAGGGGATTCCAAGAAAAACTTCGTCCCGCTTACATATTGTCCACTCAGAGCTATAGGCAGCGTTATCAGCAGAATCAAAATCGGGCCTTTAACACTCGGCTTCTCCATTATCTCTCTAAAAGCCTTCATCGGCGAGTAAAGCACTTTAAATATCCACTTAGCAAACTGCCACGATTGATCCTTTCCTCGTCCATCCTCCAAGAGCAAAACCTCGCTGACTGCTAAGCTGCATGAATCCCCTGCTTAAATCTCCTATAAGTGGCATAATCTATATAGTCCACGAATCCATTTTCAGCCTGGTAGCTGATAGTGAATTTCTGCCTCGACCTCTTGTCCACGAGCTGGCTCGTTGTAATGAGGGAATACGCATCGCTTCCAGCTCCAGAGCCGTAACTTCCAACCAAGATTCTCTCATCAGGTTTTGCCACGTCGAGAACTGCAGCTAGACCGATGGGTGAGCAACCCGAGTACGTGTTTCCGAATTTCGCAACCTGAAGCCCCGGCGAAAACTGCTCTTGCTTGAAGCCTAAGGCCTTGGCAACACGGGTTGGGAAAGCAGCATTTGGTTGATGTGCCACAAAATAATCCACGTCTCGTGGCTTAAGCCCCAAGCGGTCCATCAGATTCTTGACAGCTTTTGTCACGTGCTTGAAGTAAGCCGGTTCACCTGTAAATCTGCCGCCATGGCTTGGATAGGGCTGCGTGTCTCTCCTCCAAAAGTCAGGTGTATCTGACGTAATTGACGCCCAGCCTTCAAAATGAGCTATCACATCATTCATACCGAAGATGAAGGCGCAGCCGCCGTACCCTACGAACAAGTCCAATTCGCCGCCAGGCTCGCCCCTCGGAGCAGACTGAGAATTATCGGTGCCGATGACCATGGCGTAGGATTCATTCGAGTCCGGATAGTACACCAAAGAAGCCGCATCCTTAAACATGCTGGTTGCTGCTTTACAGGCGAACTCTGTGTCTATCGCATCTACGCATTGGACACCCTCTGCTTGACATTCCTCGCCAAGCTTCAAAACTTGTGCCACTTTTGAGGCAATAGGTTTTACAGCGTACGGGTTAGATTCTGAGCCCACGTATACTTTGCCGACCAGTTCATGATCGACACCAGAGTGGATGAGCGCCATCTTTCCAGCTTCAACCGCCGCAGTAATAGAGTCTTCATCCAGGAAGGGGACAGAACGCTCCATCTTTCCTTCTCGAATTCTGAACTTGGAAGAATAGACTCCGTACCCTACTATTCCCGGCTTCTCATATTCCTTTGAAGACTTAACTATTTCATATTCTTGGTGTGGATAGTATTCGTCGGCAAAGGAGAAGGCTAGGGAGATCGTGGGTATAATCCCGCTGGGTTCTACGGAGTGTCTTCTTCTGAACCGTGGAACAACGTCTCTACCTTCCAAATCGTCAAGATTTACCTCTTCGTCATCCCCTATGACGCGGTCTGTTAATCGCCCTGGAAAGCGGACTTCGCCGTTGTGGAAGGAAACTATCCCGTAGATGTACGGGCCCAGTCTTGTAAACTTGTTTGTAGGCTCGCTGACAAGGGTGCAGATTTCCAGTTTTCCTCTGTCATAGAAGAAATCAATGTTTCCCATCTTGCCAAAGCTTTTTCTCCCACAAGCGCCGCAATAATCCTTCAGCTTGAAGTACTCTTTCCCACAGAGGGTGCAACGGCTACCACGCAATCTGTCTCCGATGTATGCAACCCGTCTTTCAATAGGTTCGCTACTCATGCCCCTCCTCTCCTAAAATGTAAACATATGCTTTGGTTCCGAAACCTTCCAACTCGTGAACACAGCCATATCTGAGTTCACCGTCAGCCTTAACCTGTCTCTCACCAGCCTCATGCCTTAGCTGCTGGAAAACTTCAAAAATCTCTGCACCGCCTGTGGCACCTAAAGGATTTCCGTCAGCTTTGAGCCCTCCATTCGCATTCACAAAGACCTCTCTGCCATCAAGTTCATAGTAGCTTTCGCTCTCTTCACAGCTTTTGTGGACATCAACCCAAGCCTCACCCTTCTTACAGAAACCTAAATCTTCCAAAGACACAAGACCCATCATCGTAGACTGGTCGTAAAGCTCCAAAATTGAAATGTCATCTAACTGAATGTCCGTGGCTCTGAGAGCATCCTTCATTGCAAGCCTAGTCGCTATAAACCCTGTCAAGTCACCGCGAGAAGGGAAGGTAATGTAATCTGTAGCCAAGGAATAGCCTAGAATGTGCACAGGCTTGTCAGTATAAGACTCCGCCAAATCTGAACTGGTAAGTATTAAGGCAGAAGCACCGTCTGATATTGGTGCAAAATCAAGCAGTCCTAAAGGCCTCCTAGCCTTAGCTCTTGCCCTCAAAACAGAGTCTACAGTGACATCTCTGTGAAACTGAGCATACTTGTTTCTTACAGCATTGTGATGATTTTTCACCGAAAACTCAGCTAAGGCTCTGCTGAGAACGTCACGCTGCCCCCCAGCGATCCCATATCGTCTGATGTATGCTCTAAGCATGAGCTCATGATTAGCCTCAGGCGTACACCCAGCATAATAGCTCCATGGATCCTCAAGAAGCATAAGATCATCTCTAATCTTATCCCACCGATCAGTCATCTTTTCCATGCCACCGACAAGTACCAGATCGTACTTTCCCGCCAAAACAGCGTTGCACGCATTCGACAGAGCTGAACTGAAAGACCGCGTGATCTCCATAGGAACATTCAGCTCTAAAAGCTCCGATAGAAAACCTTCTTCAAGCCCTATCTTGTTAGTTATGGGAAGAAAATAGTCTGCAAAGTGACAAGCCCCCAAATCTTTACGTTCAATCTTCGCAGAGTCTAAAGCCGCCAGCCCGGCTTCTTCAATCAAATTTTCAGGCTCTCTCTCATAATGCTCCCCGAACTTGGTTCGGCCCACGCTGATAATAGCCGGGCACTTAGCTTCCATGAAGGTGATGACCCCTTTCCTCGCAGAGCTTTTACCCACTTACATAATAGTCTTTCTTAAGTGTTTGCCATCCTTCAGAAAAACCCATCTCAAGCAGCAAAACTCCAATGCCACAGGAAAAGGTCAGACAACGTTTTTATTTTGCTGTCCCATGACTGCATAGTCTTGTGGCATCTGCGATGGCTTCGAAAAAGAAAACAGTGATACTGGGCATCATCCTGCTGATCTTCTTATCCATGGCATACGTTGAAAACGTAGCTTTCTTCAGGTACTCTGCAACTCTGTTCACCAATCCTCCAATCGCTGTCATAGCGGTCTACATCCACAACGTTCTTGTAGTCTCGCTTATCCTGCTTGCAATGACATTCTACGTCGAACTAGTTCTCTCCTTCTTCAAGCCTAGAAAATACGAGT
>CAYGBS010000070.1:0-8555 GCA_964348215.1 uncultured Candidatus Bathyarchaeia archaeon | reverse complement strand
GTCCTCCGGCTCTTCAACTGCTCCCTTCCCTGCAGCCTTCAAGCCCTTCAAAGGTTTCTTCCTTCTTTTGAAGACATAGTAGATCAACGCGATGTCGGCCACTATGTTGAACCATGACAACCCAACGATCAATCCAGAGCTGACCCAATACGGCGTTGCCCATCGATAACTGAAGGTCAACCCAAAATTGTACAGGACGCCGTGCACAATGTGGTCTATCTGAATTAAGACTACCATGACCAAAACAGAAACCACGGCCATAGCTGCCAGAGCAAAAATGACCCCAGACAGGTTTATACTGACTTTCATACGCGTGTCACCTTAATTTTCTCGACGGAAAGGAACGGCAATAAGCCTTGTGAGCCCAACCTCCATCTTTCAAATCCATCTCTTGAATACTGTCTTTCACTTCATCTTTGAATTTCCTGACACAGCGAGTATCGTGTTGCAGTAGGGGCATACATTCACCAGCCTTGGCTTCCCGGACCTGAAATCAAACATACAAAGAGGCTGAGTGAACACCTTTCCACACTTGTTGCACACCATAGGTATAGACGCGATTTCAACACCGTCCTCCTCTGCCGGCGGCTCTGCCTTCTTCTCCACCCTCTTCTCCATCCTACTCTTTTTTTTCACCCCGAGTTCTCTGGAAATTGAAGGAAGCTTCAGGGAAAACAGATCTCTGCGAATCAAGACGATGTACGCTATCAGAAAACCATTCAGACCGGCTACGCATCCGAACAGCGCTAGGGCTAATCTTTCAAAGGTCCAGTAGGGAATAGCCCACTCAGCATCGAACCATAGACCATACTGGTAAAGCGTACTGTGCACAATCGTATCTACTTGGAAAAGCGCCACTATGGCTCCAATAGCTAGTGCCAATCCAACTCCATGAATCAACAAGTAAATCTTAGGAGTAAGCTCAAACTTCATACGCGTCACTAACTACTCCATTCACTCGGGACAGATTAAAGTATTATTAACCTGAAATAAGGTGCCGAAATAAGTAGACATGCTCTACGTCTAAACCCGAATTCTCCTCAGCCCGTATGAACGCGCACGGTGAAGGAAGGCTCAGGAAACAGTTAGCCGAAGAACACCTGCGCTATTTCATAAAGCTCCAAGTCAACAGTCTTCCGCTTGCCAACAACCTCTTTCAACGGAACAGATACAATCTGTTTTCCTCGAAGGGCTGCCATCCGCCCAAACTTTCCTTCGTGAACAAGGTCGATAGCTGCAATTCCATAACGCGTAGCTAAAACTCTGTCAAAAGCTATAGGGGAACCACCGCGCTGAACATGACCCAAGTTTACAACCCGAGTCTCAATGTCCACCTTCTTCTCAATCTCCCTTGCAAGGAAGATGCCCACGCCTCCCAACCTGACGTTCCCAAACTCGTCAACCCTGTCACTATAGACAATTTCTTTACCCCCCTTAGGCATCGCCCCTTCCGCGACAACAACCAGACTGAAACTTCTACCCCGCCTCTTCCTCTGCCTAATATACTCACAAACCTCGTCAACGTCAAAGGGCTTCTCAGGAATCAGAATAGCATCTGCTCCTCCAGCAAGCCCAGCCCACAGCGCAATCCACCCAGTATGCCTGCCCATAACCTCAAGAATTATCACTCGGTGATGCGCCTCTGCGGTAGTGTGAAGCCTATCCAGAGCTTCGCAGGCAATCGACACTGCTGTCTGAAAGCCAAACGTGTAATCAGTGCCAGCCAAGTCGTTGTCAATCGTCTTTGGAACCCCCACGAGGGGAAGCCCCGCCTCGAAAAGCTTGTAGGCTACACCTAGAGTATCGTCTCCGCCGATGACGACAACCGCCTCTATACCCTGTTTCTTTACATTCTCAAAGATGCGCTTTGAACCGTCTCTACGTTTGAAGGGGTTGGTCCTAGAAGTCCCGAGAATGGAGCCTCCCTTGGGAAGCATTCCTGAAGTTGCCTTCAAGTCTAATGGAAAGAAATCGCCTTCAATGAGCCCTCGCCACCCATCCTTGATCCCAGCAATCCCGTACCCGTACTCCTGAATCCCCTTTCTAACAGCGGCTCTAATCACCGCGTTGATACCAGGAGCATCTCCACCGCCGCTTAGGATTCCAACCTTCACCCTCTCAGCCTCCTTTAAACCGCTTTGCCTGCGCTTCCAAACAGCCTCATCTTGCCCCTAACAACCCGTATCATGGCCTCTTTCGCGGGACCCAGAATCTTCCGCGGATCATATTGAGCCGGCGACGTTGCTAAAACCTCGCGAACTGCACCCGTAAAGGCCAACCTCAGATCAGTGTCAATGTTTATCTTCGATATACCCAAAGACACAGCCTTCTTAATGTGAGCCTCAGGAATTCCCTTAGCCCCAGCTAATTCTGCACCATACTTCGTAGCCTTCTCAATAATCCAACGGGGAACACTGGAGGCCCCATGTAAAACGAGCAGAACATCCGTCCTCTCCTTGATGGCTCTTAACCTCTCAAAGTCCAGCTTCGCCTCTCCCTTAAACTTGTAAGCTCCATGAGAAGTGCCTATCGCAACCGCTAAAGCATCCACCCCAGTACGTTTCACAAACTCTTTAGCAGAATCAGGATCTGTCAGCACCGCATCTCTCTCCTCAACAGTTGACTCCTCAACCCCAGCCAGTCTTCCCAGCTCCGCCTCAACCGACACATCCTTCGGACGAGCCAAACCAACAACCTTCCTAGTCACGGAGATGTTTTCCTCAAAACTGAGGTGCGAAGCATCAATCATCACAGAGGTGAACCCCGCATCAACACATCTCTTCACTGTTTCAAAATCCTTTCCATGATCAAGATGTAAGGACACGGGCAGTGGAACCGCCTTCGCCGCCACTTTCACCATTGAAGCTAAATATTCCAGTCCACCGTATTTGATGGCGCTGGGAGTTGCCGCAACGATAACCGGAGATTTTTCTTCAACTGCTGCCTCGACAACAGCTAACAAGATCTCCAAATTGTTTATGTTGAAAGCTCCCACGCCGTAACCTTTAGCCGCAGCGGCTGACATGATCTCCTTATTTGTAAGAAGCATCTTTTCGCCCCGAAGGATATGTATTGCACTGCGAGTATTAAAAAAGGTAACTTGTCAGAAGACCAGCTGCAGAACACTGTCAATTTTCCGTATATTGGCTACAGCTTCACCTGCATCCTCGGGGCTCAGTTTGCCTCGGCTTCTCAGAGCGTTAAGCTTAGAAACTGTCTCGAAGAGATCGTCAAACGCGGCTTTCACGTTCAAGTCATTATTCATGTTCTCCTCGAAACTTGGAATTATATGGTCAACGAGATCCCGAGCTGTCCTACTCGACCTGCCTGACTCTACCTTCTCTAAACCGTGAACCATATCTATGAAAGCATCCAGCTTCCTGCTTGTCTCCCGGAACTTCTCAAAAGTAAAGTTCAATCGTCTACGGTAAGATCCGTAAATCAGGAAGAACCTCACATGCCTCCCCATGTAACCCCTCTCAACCAAATCCCTAGGATAGTAAACGTTGCCCCTGCTCTTAGACATCTTCTTCCCATCAACAAAGAGATGCTCCCCGTGGAACCAGTAATGCGCAAGCTCCTTCCCAGAGGCACCTTCAGCCACTGCAATAGTGTAGTCATGATGTCGCACAAGGTTATCTACTCCCCCACAGGCAACATCAATCTCGAAGCCCAAATACTTAATCACCATAGCTGCGTCCTGAACATTCCACGCAGGTCTGCCCCGGCCAACCTCAGCGTCCCAGTAAACCGTGTCCCCCTCCTTGAAACCATGCCAAAGCACGAAGTCACCCCTATTCCAAGGCGTACCCGGATAAGTATCCCTGTGAAAACGCCGCTTCTTCGTAGGCCAGCGGCTCATGTCTAGATGGGCCAATTTGCCGAAGTCCTTAAACTTCAAAGGATCAAAATACACGTTGCGTCTGCCCTTATGATTGTAGTAGTACGCATAGCCCTTTTCTATCAAAGTCTTGACGAGTTCAACAGCTTCGTCCACCGCAGTGGAAGAGCACACCAGCATACACACACTGTAAGTAGGAGTCTTCATCCTCAGAAGGGCAGAGTCCTCGAAGAATATCTTTCTGTTTCTCTCCACCAACTTCTCCACTGAGACCGCCTCCTTTTCAGCTTCCTCTATCGCCTTGTCTTCAATGTCAGTTAGAGTGATTAGGCGGGTGACCTTATAGCCCAAATACTCTAAGTAACGGTGAAGTATGTCCTCAAAAAGAAAAGTGCGATAGTTTCCAATGTGCGGCTGCCGGTAAATCGACGGCCCACAGGTATGCATCTTAACCGTTCTGTCTTCACGCGGCTTAAAAGATTCGATTTTCCTTGTCAAGGTATTGAACATTCTAAGCAAGAGCTTTCACAACTTTTGTGTCACTGAAAGCAAAGAAGGTGAAGTATTAACTTTTTGCACAACCAGCGGAAACATGCTGACCGCTCAGGCAAAACAGACATTGAAACCTGCTCCCAAATGCGTTACAGAAAATCGTTCATCCTCTCCGCCATTTTTGGCGAAGCAGCCTTTTCCAAGCAAAAGCTAAACTTAAAGGTTCCACTCAGTTCTCTCAAGAGGAAAACCCATGACTGGCACAAGCATCTTCT
Source organism: uncultured Candidatus Bathyarchaeia archaeon (assembly GCA_964348215.1). Lineage (GTDB taxonomy): Archaea > Thermoproteota > Bathyarchaeia > Bathyarchaeales > SOJC01 > CAYGBS01. The sequence goes on along the minus strand of CAYGBS010000070.1, from coordinate 3,947 downwards.
CGAAAAAAGAAGCAGAATTTCTAAACGCGGCTCGCGTAGGCCGAATAGCTACAGTAGATCAACGCAGCCGCTTTCCCCACGTAGTACCCGTCTGCTTCGTCTTCGACGGCACTTCCTTCTACACCACGCTCTCTCGAGGAAGCAAAAGACTGAAAAACATAGAAAACGGCAGCAAAGCATCCCTGCTAGTTGACAGGTATCAAGAACAAAGCGGCGAATGGACCATTTTGCAGGGGCTTCTCATAGAAACCGATGTCTGTCTGCTAAGCTACCACAAGAACGAAGACCTGTTCATGAAGGGATGGCGCCTGCTCATTGAAAAATACCCTCAGTACAGACAATGGGCAAAAGAAGACCTGACTCCAAGGGACCCAGAAAGAAGAATAGTGATGCAGCTCCAGCCAACTGAAAAGACCTCATGGGGCGTCTCTTAGAGACGCTTGTCCCTCTTCAAATCTGCTAGAAATTGAAGCTGCACTCGAAGAATCGAGGACCAGCCTTCCATTCCCGTTCCATAAAGTCTAAGAACAGCTCAACATGTCCAAGGTTCTTGAAGCCCCGCCTATAGAAGAACCTTAAAGCTGAGATGTTCCGCGCCACAGGCTTAACGCTTAGAACCGTCACTCCCAAGCTACGCGCCTCAGAGACAGCCTTACTCAACAGCTGCTTTCCTACTCCTCTGCGGCGTTGAGCCCTGCTCACTATGATGGGCTCCACCTCAGCTTCCCTTCCCTTGACAATCAGTCCAACAAGCCCAACTACCTCTGAGCCGCGGACTGCAACCCAAAGTCGCTCAGGTCCAAACTCAGCTAAATGTTCATCAAACATGTTCTCCGGATGCTCTCCGCCGATGGTTTCATCGTCATAGATTTCACGGTGCCAATCAGTTAATTCTCTCCACAAGCCGCGACACTGCTCTCTGTCGCCCGGTTGATAACCGCGAATTGTAAAAGGGACCATCTTCACCTTTGCTCCTTAAGCCAAGCCAAACTCTACACGATGCTAACTAAAATATCTTCAAACCTATGTCATTCTCGCCTTGGCTCCTCAACGAAGACAAGCAGCAGGAAGAGTGAGAACAGCCCGATGGCGCTGCTGATGAAGAACGGAATACCAGCTCCCCTCACCACCAAGTTCCCAAGCCACGGAACCTCGAAGACTTGAAACCTGTAAAAATCGTAGATCAACGTTGACAGGATTGGCCCCAAGATGGCGCCGAGGCTGAAGAAAGCTGCCAGCCTTCCGAAAAGCTTACCCCGAACTTCTCTAGGTATCAGGTCAGCGTTCAAAGCCCTTGAAGCAGGCATAGCTACGTTATGCCCGAAAGCTCTGAAAACCGTTACTCCAGCAGCAGACATTAGATCTGGAGCAAACGGAAAAGCTATAGTAGACAACCTGGAGGGCAGGCTGCCTAAAGCTATGATAGGTTTCCTACCCACCCTGTCAGAGAGTTTCCCGGCGTAAAGGTTACACGTTAAACCAACAAACCCAGCTATGGAGAGTATGATACCGATCTGCAGCGAGGTCGCCCCAAAGATGTCCCCAAAATAGAGCACGCTTATAGGAATGATGAAGCCGACAGCGAAGCCGATAGACAATGAAGAAAGATACAGAATTCTTAGAGAAAACCTCACCCTTTCACTAAGCTCCACGCCTCCTACCTGTTGAGCCTTTCCTTTCGATGATTCGCTTCCCCTCGTCTCTTTGACACCAAACCGCACCATGAAAAAAGCGATGAGAGCAAGGGCAGAGTCAACGAAGAAGGGAATCCTGTAGCTCCACTCAAGCCCAGTTCCCAGAATATCATTGCATAGAAACTGAACCGTGCCTCCGAACACTGGCCCCATATTAAACCCAACCATGCTTAAAGTCAAATAGAACCCCAAAGCCTCTCCCCTCCTATCCTCTGGAACCTGATCCACCAAGGAGGCCTCAGCCGGAGCAGCTACAGCTGCAGTTGCCACACCGTTTAGAACCCTAACCACCAACAACGGTGCCCAGCTCCAGATGAGCCCGGTCAGGGACCCCAAAAAGACATCAGCAAGCAAACCTGCCTGAATCAGCCTCTTTCTGCCAACCCTGTCCGATAACCCACCGAACTTCTGAGAGAGCGTTGCATTAGCCGCGGTGAAAGCAGCAGTGAAGAACCCGATATAGGCAACTGAGGCGCCCAAGATCAGAACAAAATTAGGGAAGTAGGAGATCGGCAAAGCATAAGCCAGGTTCTCCACAAGCGAGGACAAGGAGAGAATTATCACGCTGGAAGTGTAAAGCTTCGAAGTCCTCATGTCACTCCTCCCTGAAAAAGGATTTTAAATAAAATCTGAGAAGACAGAAATATACCTTCGCCCTTCCATGCATCAGACACACTGAAAGAAAGCCTGAGCAGGCAAATAGTCACCAAGCAGCTAGCTGTCCGCCAACACCAGCCCACAATTCTTAAATAGACGATTGCAGCTGTCGAGGATTGGTTGATCAATTTGGCTGGGTGCTCTGGAAATGAACCGACTTATCGCCTACGGAACAGACATCCTAATCCTTTCCACAGTTTTCCTAGTAACCTCCCTAGCCATTGACATGGTCACCCCCATTTGGCCCATCTACATAAGCAGTTCTCTCGGCGCATCTGTGACAGAGCTTGGACTAGTATTCTCCATATCAAACGCAGTAGCTGCACTCATGCAGATCCCCAGCGGCTTCCTAGCAGACAAGTACGGTAGAAAACGCCTCCACGTCTTAGGAACCTTCATAGCCGCCTTCCCACCGCTGACCTACGTTCTCGCCAACAACTGGATCGATCTAATCCCAATGGTCATGATGTCCGGCTTTGCAACCGGCCTATACCTGCCCATTCGATGGTCGATAGTCGCCGACGTCAGCACAACAGAAACGATGGCCTCAGCCTACAGCTGGACAAACATCTCATGGCTAGTCGGCTCCACCATCGCCCCCTTCATAGGAGGACTGATCGCAGACTCCTTCGGCATCCGATTCCCCTTCATAGCCAGCTTCATACTACGCTTCGCCGTCTTCCCCCTAACACTTCTCATCCAAGAGACCAAGAGAAAACAACCAGCCTCAACTGAGAACATGAAGAAAACACCTGAAACTCATCGCTACATGCCAACAATGACCCTCTTCTCACTGATCAACATCATTCAAGGAATAGGCATAGGAGTAACGATGCCGCTGATTCCCATCTTCGTAGTATTAACCTTCAACGTAGACTACACCTTCATAGGCTTGCTTTACGCCATCGGCTTCGGAGTCGCCTCCATACTTGTACAAGTCCCAGGAGCCAAGTGTAGCAACCTCTTTGACAGAAGGAAAGTAATGTTCGCCGCATTCGTCGCATCAGCCCCCTTCTTCCTCTTGTTCGCCTACTCCAGAAACACACTGGAACTAATCACATTCATGTTCATGTCAAACGCCATACTGAACCTTTCATGGTCTGCATTCCAAACGCTTATAATGGAAGCCACACCGTCCTCCAAATGGGGCCTCGTGAACGGCATTTCAGCGACAACCTTCTGGGTTGGAATGATGGCGGGAAGCGCCCTCAGCGGATTACTCTGGGACAACTGGGGCATGCTGATCCCCTTCTACGCATCCTCAATCATGATAGCCGTGTCTGCACTGCCATTACTTCTGCTAAAGGAGACAAGACTCAACCAGACGTGAAAAGACTTGCAAGGATGGAGACAAAGCCAATTATTTCCCCCCTCCCCTTCAGCCTTCGTATTAAGTTAAGTCAAAAAGCGTATCAGGAAAAAAATGCGGTCACAGGTAAAAGTGCAGAGTGTTAGGTTCACATACACATTTATAATCCACGTTTTTAGCGCCAGGAGTTAGATCCGAACGTTGGTTTAAATCCAGAATTCTAATTGGAAACGCATTTCAAAGTGCTAAGCTGCTTAATTTGGTAGATGTGTGGATTGCTGAAATGT
>CAYGBS010000069.1:0-8708 GCA_964348215.1 uncultured Candidatus Bathyarchaeia archaeon | reverse complement strand
TCCCTCAATTGTCACCCTTCCCATATGGGTTACGTCGAAAATGCCGACGCTGTTTCTTACCGTTAGATGTTCTGTTCCTATGCCTTCATATCTGATTGGCATTTCAAATTCCGCGAAGGACTCCATTTCACCGTTCTCGGCGTGAAACTTGTAGAGATGAGTTCTTTTCGCCTGTCTATTCAAACGTTGATACGCCCTCCATCTTCTATTCTGTTGGTTTAACTTCAACATCTAATGGTATGTAGGACAATTTCTTGCCACAGCTTGGGCATTTTCCGTCGTGTTGCTGAATGATTTCATCTGGCGGTTTCAGGTCTTCGCCTTCATATAAGATGTGCCCACACTCCTGACAGAAGACTTTTTGAGGCATGAACATTATCCCACGTAGTAACTCCAAGTGAACAGATCGGGCAGACTATTTATATTTTCTCATGAGTACAAAAGAGGAGTGGTTTGTGTGACTATTCTAGATCTCTGAATTATTGGGCTCAAAAGGTTAAGTAATCAATGTAAAACATTGGGAAATTTAATATGTGAAAGGGGTATCTCGGAACTTATGGTTTCAATTGTTGAAACGGTGATTCTCGGGATAATTCAAGGTTTGACAGAATGGTTGCCAGTGTCTAGCTCTGGACACCTATCTGTAGTGAAAGAGTTTTTCGATTGGCAGCCCCCTGTGATCTTCTACGTTCTTCTTCACGTAGGTACTCTTGTGGTGGTTGCAGTTTTTTTTCAGAAAGATATTGTGGAAGTCTTGAAGGCTTTAGCCAAAGGGGATGTCAAGTCTGAGAGGGGAAAGCTTGGCGTCTTTATTGTTGTGGGCAGTATACCAACAGCGGCTGTCGGTTATGTCTTTCGAGACCTCTTCAAATCTTTCTTTAACAACTTGGTTGTCGTGGGCGTGGCACTCTTGGCAACCGGATTCTTACTTTCCGTCTCAGAGAGAAGGGAAGGCGACAGAGCCTTAACCTATCTGGATTCGCTGCTTGTAGGCATAGCACAAGGCGTTGCCATAATTCCGGGGATCTCGAGGAGCGGCGCCACCATTTCTACGGGACTACTGCGAAGTGTGAATCGGGAGACTGCTTTCAGATTCTCCTTTCTCCTGTCGATTCCAGCAGTCTTAGGTGCTGCCTTTGCCGAGTCACATGATCTGAGCTTGCTTGTCGGCGGTGGAGACGTGATTGCGGTGGGTGGAGGCGTTATAGCGTCAATGGCCGTGGGTTATCTGTCCCTTAAGCTACTGCAGAAAATAATCGTGAAACGAAGATTTCACCTATTTGCATTCTACTGTTGGGCAGCAGGCGCTCTACTTGTGATTTCACAAGTACTCGTACTCTAGGAAAATCACCTTAAATAGCAGTTATATCTTGGTAGGATTACATAATTATAGGGGAACGTGTAGGATGCCAAAAGACAAGATGATGGAATTCTTGAAAAATCAGATACAATTAGAACATCACATCGTTGAGTCAGTCACAAACAGCCTTAAGACCGTAAGAAATCCTGTAGTGAAGCAGGTTTTACGTGCAATAGCTTTCGACTCACAAAAACACGCGGGAATCTACAACGCAGCCATGTCAATCACCACAGTAACACCAGCATTAACAGATAAAGAATACCGAGACCTCGAAAGAATAGCCGCAAAACACATCAAGGACGAAGAAAAAGCCATCTCTGCCCTAGACAACGTTATGCCAAAACTAAAAGACAGGAAAATCAAGTTTCTACTGGGATCCATCTTAGCCGACGAAAGAAAACACCATGAACTTCTCAACAAAATTATGGACTTGGTTGTCAAAAAAGAGGCAATAACGGAAGAAGACTGGTGGGAAATCCTTTGGAAAAACGTTCCATTTCACGGCGCCCCAGGCGGCTAAGGAGCCTTGGTTTTATAGAAAGACTAATGGCACCTAGACTTTGGAACCCAAGAGATCATTGTCAAGTCGGGCATACATATGGGATAGGAATTTGTTTCTCATAGTGGTCACTTTCAATCATGATTCAGCCACCTTGGTTTTCCGTTAAGATATTCTGTTAAGAACCTAGCAAAATCCTGGTTACGAGAATATGTTGGAAGGATTTCTTCATTAATCAGAACGTTTAGATTCTCTGCAACAGCTCGGGAAACAAGTTCCGCCATTCCAGTGTTCTTACCTCCATTCTTCAACTTGGCCTTCAACAATTCACTGACATCCTTGTATTTCCGCATTATTCCCACAACCCATCGACCGTCTTCTATTTGAGGTCCGGATAACGTCCGTGAAGAACGAATATGCTTTCGAAGGAACCTTGCACATTCATTCTTCTTCTCCAAAGGCGGTCCAAGATGTTTTTTCAAAGAGGGTAAATGCCGATGCTCCACTTCCAAAAGAAGAACGTTAAGGTTTTTTTCGTCACTCCACACAGCATCACGGATAACGCTAAAGCCGTATCGAGTCATGAGTTTTCGCAGCGCTTTCTGCGACTTGTAAAGCTGCCCCCACAAGACGTCGGGAACCGCCTTAACTCTGCCGAATTGTATAAATATGAGGTTTGAGCCACGCTTTTTTTGTGCTAGCATTAGTTCCTCGGAGCTGAGAAGTTTTGTTTCTGAAGGATAAAAGAACTCTATTGTTGGATTATCTAGAAACGCTCTTGACGCAGCAACGAATTCATTCAGCCGGCCTTCTCTAACCGCTGACGCAGCGTTTCTTCTCTTGTCAACAGGGTCAACTATGACCAAAGGTTCGTCAAAAACCAGTTTCAACTCGCGTTCTCGTCCTTTATAGTATTCTTCATGATCAAGGAGAGTGCGACCCTTCCAGTTGCTTGCTGCCTCCAAAACTTGGACAAAGGAGCCGTAGAATAGGACGAGGAGTTCGCATAGGTATCCACTGAAGCCACCTACTTTAATTTCAGCCCCATAGCTCCCGATGCCTTTCATAAATTGTTTCATCAGCCGTATTTCGCCGCAAAGCTTCTCGTTGAGCAGGTTCTCCACGTAGTCTGTATGGAATGGAGTGCGGTCTGTAGCACTTTTCCACCTGCCTTTCTTTACTCTATAGCAAGGGACAATGTTGATTCGAGCTCCATCGACAATCGCCTCTAGATAAGGGTGTTCTGCAAAGCGTTCAATTTGCTTAGCGCCTGCTGTTGCCTTTCTTGCAAGGCGTAAATATGCAGTGCCAAAAGCTTTTCGTGGCACTGCAGGTGGCACCCGCATGAAGATGTCTATTTCTGGTGATTCCCTTGACCAAGTGTTTTTTGCAATCGAACCTTCAACACGTACTTCCACGTCTAGTTCTGCCTTCTTGGCACCCTCTTCTACTTTCTCTTTGAGCCGTTGTGCCAATGCCAGAACACGTCTTCTCTCTTCTTGGCTAGGGGTAGTCTTTTTCAAGACCTCTGACAAAATGCTTTTCAGCTTCGAAACCATCCTAAACGCCTTTCGCTTATGGGCAAACTTCTCTCAAAGTAGAGTAGATTGGACCTCTAGGTGTTAAGAGGCTTTTCTTAAGCTTTAAACAGTCAACTTTCAAAACACCAAACTCATAGTTTGCGAATTCCTTTACGCAACGAATGAGCTCTTCTTTGTTACGACCGGTTCTTACTCTGGCAATCGTGATGTGGGCGCTAAACCCTTTTTTGTCAGGCTTGAACCCTAACCTTATAAGACGTGGCTCCAACTGATCAAAAACGTCTTCAAGTTCATCGGTGCCCTCTTTGATGCCTGCCCAGATAACGCGAGCATATTTCAGACTTGGAAAAACGCCTACTCCTCGGATTTCCACATCGAAGGGCGCAAAAGACAGTTGTTTCATTTCGTTATGAACGCGATCAACCATATTTGGTCGGATACTACCTAGAAAACGCAGGGTAATGTGAATATTTTCAGATTTAACCAGTTTCAAATTGGCACCTGATTTCGCAAGCTTTTCTTGAGCCATACTCAACCGTTTCATAATTCTATCATTGTCGATATCAAAGGCAATGAAGCTTCGAATAGGTTCCGACATTTCACGCCCCTCGCTTCATTAGTTTCAGTGGACACCGTTTATAAGAATATGTATACTGATATCAGAAAAGTTTGAGATCCATTTCTCCGCTCAAACAAAAAGGAAAAACTGCACGGACGTTTCTCCTGTAATTTTGCAAGGGCTTTCTTTGTTGTCTTAAACTTGGCCAGCCATTCTTATTAAAGCCAAGTTCTCATATTGGCTATTTCCACAGCGCACTAGACTGCGGGCATTGCATCTGCAGAAAAGGAGAATAGAAGCTCTTTTTATACAGAAAGAAGGAATACAAGCTATGCTGACTGTTCGAACCGTCAAAAATTTTCTTTACAGTTTATAAGAATATTAACCCAAAAGATGTCATGAAAAGCAGGGTGGATGGACATTGGAGGAAAAAACAGTCATCGGGGTTGCAGGAATGCCAGGTGCTGGAAAAGCAACAGTCGTCGAAGTCGCGAAGGAAAAGGGCTACGGAATAATTGTTATGGGGAACGAGGTGAGAGAAGAAACCAAACGTCGAAATTTAGAGCCGACTCCCCATAACGTGGGCAAGGTTATGCTAAGGATGCGCCATGAAGGCGGACCTGCAGCAGTGGCGAAAAGATGTATCCCAAAAATCGAAAAAATGAAAAACGAAGTCGTCGTTATTGATGGCATTCGCAGCCTCTATGAAGCAGATGAGTTCAAGAAACACTTTCCGGAATTCGAGATATTGGCTATACACTCTTCTCCCGAAACACGGTTCAAAAGGCTCTTCAAACGCAAGCGAAGCGACGATCCAGCCATTTGGGAAACCTTCTTGGAGCGGGACTGGCGAGAACTTCGTGTTGGACTTGGAAGCGTTATTGCTTCTGCAGATGTGATGATAGTAAATGAAGGAAAAAGAACTGAACTCAAAGAGGAAGTAGAGGGATTTTTGGAGAAGGAAACAAAAAGTGGATGAAATCAGCGTCCAAGTGGAAGTCAGAGTTAACCCTACCGAAGATCCAGACAAAGTAAAACAAGCTGTAGAAAATATCTTTGGCAATTTAAGATTCGAAGAGAAAGCTCAGAGTAGAGGATGTTTAATAGTAGCGCAAATAAAAAATGGGGAAAGCCTGTCCAAGTTTGGACAACTCCTACGTCGAGAACGAATCCGAGATGCCGCACGAGGCGCCCTATTTCAGGGCCTGAAAGACAACGTCATCAAGTTTTGCCTAAACAAACAGGTTGCCTACGCGGGACATGTATCTTTTTGTGAACCTATTGCAGAAAGCCCTCTGGGGCCGATAAAAGTCCAAATCAGATGTAATAATCCGAAGAAACTTATCGATTGGCTTGCACCTAGAACTCTGTGATGTAAGAAAGGGGGCAGTCTTCCATAACATATTTCTGTTATTCCTTTCAAGGAAAAAAGAATACAATCCCCGACTCGAAACGAATTCCTAATATCCTCTTGCATCAAAAGTGGTTGTCATGATTGAAATCAACATTGGCCTTTCAATGATTCACTGTTTAGGAGAACCGTTTTCTAATCTTTGTCATGAGCTACAGAATGTGCCAGTAAACTATGTGGAGTTGGTTGATGACGGTTGGCACGCACTTAATCAAAAGCGGTTGAGAAAACTTGAGGAAATCGGAAAATCACAAGACTTGGAATATACGTTACATGCGCCCTTCGCAAGCGCGAACATTGCAGCTCCTGCACAGGACATGTGTAGTTTCATTCTTAAACGCCTCGAAAAATCCATGGTCTTTGCGCGGCAACTTGAGTGCCGTCTCATAGTGTTTCATCCAGGTCTGCGGACTGGGTTAAGCTGGTTCTATCCTGGCTTGGACTGGAAGACAAATATTGAATCGGTGAGGAAGCTTCTTTCGCTGTCCAGAGAACATGGAGTGACAATCGCAGTTGAAAACGTTCCCGAACGGTACGGCTACTTGGTGTCGAATGTTGAGCAATTTTCCCGGTTTTTCAACGAGCTCGGTGAAGACATGGGCTTCGTACTTGATGTGGGTCATTCCAACTTTGATAATCAAACACACGCATTTGTTGAAGCTATTGGGAGGAAAATTATTCATGTCCATGCGCATGATAATGATGGAAAACATGACCTACACCTTGGGGTTGGTGAGGGAACTGTGAACTGGAAGCAGTTCGCTGAAGACATCAAAGCCATAGGGTTTAACGGATCTGTAATAGTAGAATCCTACAAAAGCGTGAAAGAAAGCATAACAATGCTGCAAAAACTCCTCACTTAGCTTCGAGAAGTGGCAGATCAACAATCATGAAATCTTCAGCCACTTCGACATTAGAAAAGCTTTTCTTAGCTTGTTTCATCAATAGATCAGGCGTTTTGTAGCGCGCGCTGATATGTGTTAGAATTAGTTGCTTGGCATTTGCTTTCTTTGCGGTTTTGACTGCTTGGCTTGGCGTAGAATGCCCATCTTCCATGGCTCTTTCTGCAAGTTCATCATCAAAAGTGCAGTCATGGATAAGCAGATCAGCATCCTTAGCTAACTCCGCCAAAGATTCTGAAGATCTGCTGTCTCCAGTGTAGACGATTTTCCTTCCAGGTCTCGGTGGACCAACAACCTCCTCGGACCTTACAGTTCGACCATTTGGAAGCTTCACGTTGACTCCATGCTGAAGCTTTGACCACAACTTTCCTTCAGGAATGCCTAATGCTTTGGCTTTTTCGGGATAGAATTTTCCTGGACGGGGTGTTTCTGAGAGGCTGTAGGCAAATTCTGGAGCAGAGTGGTCTGCCCACGCCGCGTGTATCTCGTATTCCTTCTCTTTGCATACAAGTCCTTCATGTTCGACTTCAGCGACTTCAAGGGGAAATGTAAGCGTGAATTGTACAGTTTTTTCAATAGCCTCGATAAAGTCTTCCAAGCCTGCTGGCCCATAAACTTCAAGTTTCTTTGTGCGGTCTAACAGCGACATCGTCTGGATCAGACCAGGCAGACCAAGCATGTGGTCACCATGCATATGGGTTATGAATGCCTTCATTCTCTTGTTGAAACCTAGGCCTGCCCTTACGATTTGACGTTGAACCCCCTCGCCGCAGTCAAACAGAATCAGCTCGCCTTTTCTCCGCATCATAATGGCAGGTAGCGATCGCTCTGCTGTGGGAACGCTGCCAGCCGTTCCAAGAAAAATAACCTGCAAGCTCATCTATGCTTTCTCCAAAACTGCAATTTTCCTCGTAAGGCTTCTATGCACATAGACAAGATGGGACTGAACATGTTCAAGATTCAACATCTCAGTCATCCCGCTTATAGGAACTGTTTTAGGAGCAGCTATGCATATACGTTGCCCTCTTGCCAGAGCATCAGTAGCCTCTGTCAAGAAATCTTGAACGATCTGCTCAGTCGTATATCCTAACGTAGAGGAAGAACGACCATATGGGGGGTCTGTAACTATACAGTCCACCTTTGCAAAGGGAAGATGCTTGGCATCAGCAACCGCAACGCCCTCAGGCTTAACGCTAAAAAACCTCAGATTCTGCAAACATCCCTTCAACATGTGCTTCTTAGCATCGAAACCTAACACACGACAACCTAGCAGACCAGCTTCCACGAGAAAAGTACCAGTACCGCAGAAAGGGTCTACTAGCATATCACCACTTCGAGGTCTGGCCAAGTTCACCATACACCTCGCTAACTTTGCAGGCATGGCTGAAGGGTGAAAAAACGGACGTTTTCGAGGCTGTCTCTCCATAAAAGGGGTTGGCGATATTTCCGCGAGTTTCAACCCGAGAAAGAAGACGTCATCTGTTATGGTTCCGAAAAGGGTCTTCTGTGGTCGCCTAAGGTTAACTTTTAATCCTTTAACCATGTTCAAAACTAGCTCGCCAAGTTTCCGTTCCAAATCCATAACTGCCAAATTTCGCGCTGCCTCGCCGACTCGGTGAACACGTACAGCAAAGCTTTCATCTTGTTCAAGGACACTGTCAAAGGAAACAGACTGCGCAGTTTTGATAATCTCCCCGCGAGAAGCTCCACAGCAGAACAGCTGTTTACAGCATATTCTCGTCAAAGCAGCTCTTTCTTTCACAGCCCCTACTGCATCGACGCTTGAGTCAAGCTGCATAACTTGGGGCAAAGTTTGTAACTCTTCATAAGATTTGCCCTCAGCTTCCAGAATCGACTTCAATTCCGCGAAAGGCAGTGTCTTGTGCTCACCCGAAAAGAGGAAGAAAAGCTTAGGCACTAAAAGCTAGGCTCCTTACTCCGTTAGAGCCTCAGCAATTATAGGCGCCACAGAGATGACGCTTACGGAGCTTGGAACACTGTCAGTACCCACAATCCCATCAGCCCCACTATGCAATATTCTCTCTTCGGCATTACCCATCAAAAGGGGGTGGACACAAGCGGCATATACTTTTGCTGCTCCTTGTTTCTTGGCATGGGCAACTGCCTTTACCATTGTTCCTCCGCTACTTATGATATCGTCAAAGAAAACCGCTACCTTGCCTTTCAATCCTAAAGACTTTTTCTCAATAGTAACCTTTCCGGTGTGTCGATCTCTTTGAGTTGGAATATAATCATACGACCCTTTTAATACAGTGGCAGCTTCTTTTGCAATAGTAAGGCCTTTCTTGCCCATCGAAAGTGAAACTGCACCGTCAAAGCCTTGATCCTTAAAATATTTTGCCAAGAGAGGAATAGCTGAAAGATCCTTGACAGGTACATCTAGTGTTTCTAGTGTTGCAGGGTTGTGAGCATCAA
>CAYGBS010000068.1:0-8771 GCA_964348215.1 uncultured Candidatus Bathyarchaeia archaeon | reverse complement strand
GAACCCACGAACGCCTACGCGACAAGGTCCTAAGCCTTGCTCCTTTGACCAGACTGGGAGACCCCCGCCTGAGCATTTCATCCAAAGGATTGAAACCGTATATAAGCGTAAACTTTCAGTCTTTCGAAATCCTTTAAAACTCTGGAAAATAAGTCTTGGCTGCTGTGCCTCGGTGGCCTAGTCGGGTAGGGCATCACCTTGGTAAGGTGGCGGTCGCGGGTTCAAATCCCGCCCGGGGCTCCATAAGCTTCTTTTTGAAGCTTGGTGGCAACTTCTTCATAGAAGTCCAGCGATTTTGGATTAGTCAGAGCGTCTCTGTTTGTAACGGGTCTTTGGTTCATTATGTTTGAGACGGCACTTTCAACTTTCTTCATGTTGAAAGTATATGGGATACTTGGTGCTTCTATGATTAGAGCTGGAACGTGTCGAGGAGACTCTTCTGTGCGCAGTGTTCTTCTAATCTTGCTCTTCAACGCCTCTGTTAACTTAAATCCTGTGGCCAATTTGACGAAGAGGATAACCCGCTGGTTCCCTTTCCAATCTTGCCCTACAACTAAGCTGTCGAGAATTTGGTTGAATCTCTCTACCACATTATAGATTTCAGACGGCCCTATGCGTACTCCAGAAGGCTTCAGCGTAAAATCGGAGCGGCCAAAGAAAGTTATTCCACCTGTATCTCTGTGAACCAGTATCCAATCACCGTGTCTCCAGACATTTGGATAAGAATCGAAGTAGGCATCTCTATACTTCGTGCCATCTGGATCATTCCAGAAGTAAAGAGGCATCGAAGGGGACGGGGCTTCACAGACAAGTTCTCCTTGCTGTTCAACCACAGAATCGCCATTCTCATCATACGCCTTTACCTTCATCCCTAAAGCTGGACCTTGCAGTTCTCCGGCATATACAGGTTGAATAGGGGTACCGGCAGCAAAACATCCATTAATATCTGTGCCTCCGGAAATTGAGTTGAAATGCAAGTCCTTCTTAATCTTGTTATAAACATACTCGAATCCTTCCTTTGAAAGTGCTGAGCCTGTTTGGGATATTTCTCGCAAAGATGATAAGTCGAAATCCTTGCATGGTGTAGCACCCAGACTCTTCAGATAGTTTAAGTAACTTGCACTGCAACCTAAGATAGTTATCCTTTCATCTTGAACCATTCGCCACAGGCTTTTCCAATCCGGATAGTTAGGATTGCCATCATACAACAACACAGTCGCGCCCACAGCCAAAGAGCTTAGCAGCCAATTCCACATCATCCAGCTTGGAGTTGCTATGTAAAAGATTGTGTCCTCGCGTTTTAGATCAGTGTGGAGTACTAGCTCTTTTAGGTGGTTGATGAGGACGCCGCCTGCTCCTTGAACCATGCACTTTGGCTTGCCTGTTGTGCCTGAAGAGAACATGATATATACTGGGTGATCAAAGGGCAACTGCTCAAAACGAATCTCCAAACCAGCTTCTTGAGATACGAAGTCACTGTAAAGCGTAGAATGAGGAATGCCGCCAATATCAAGCTTTTCATCAATGTAGGGAACCACAACAGCTCTTTCCAGGGAGGGTATGCCTTCTGCAACTTGTTCAGCCCTCGACAAAACGTCAAATGCTTTTCCCTTGTAGTAGTATCCGTCAACAGTGAACAAGATTTTGGGTTCAATTTGGCCAAATCGATCTAGAACAGCTCTTGGCCCAAGCTCGGTACCGCAAGAGGACCATATCGCCCCTATGCTAGTAACTGCAAGCATGGCAATGGCTGTTTCCATAATGTTGGGCATATAGGCGACCACGCGGTTCCCAGCGATAACGCCCATCTCGCGTAGGGATTTTGCCACACGGGCTACCGAAATGTACAGTTCTTCATAGGTTATCTCGGCTGATTTTTCGGTTTCTCCTTTGAACATGAGAGCCTGGTGATTGTCCCTGTATCTGAGAAGATTCTCCGCAAAATTCAATCTGGCGCCAGCAAACCACTTCGTCCCAGGGAATTTGGCTAAGTCGTCCACCACCATTTTATAATCTCTGGAAGTCTTTATCCCTGCGAATTTCCACATGGCTGCCCAGAAGTTCGACACGTTTTCTATCGACCAACCGTACAGTCTATCATAGGAATCAATGTCAAGACGGTGTTCCTTATTGACAAAATCAATAAATCGGGCTATGTTGGACTGCTTCTTGCGTTCTTCGGAAGGTGTCCATAAGGGCTTTCTCATGTTTTTAACCTTTTTGAAATGCACTTACAGTTTTTCACGAGAGATTACTGTGTTATTAAAATAAGGTTTGTGTCGCTATGATTATGTCACCAGAAGGAAAATGGTTGTAGTTCTGCTAAGGACTTCTATTTCCGAAATATGTGGGAAAACGTAACTACCTCTATATTTCCCCATTCGCTATTATTATTTATGCGTTCCATAGACGTTCTGACAATTAACGATGATCCTGAAAGTGATAGGGATCTAGTTAGAATTGTGGAAGATGCAAGGTGCTACTTTCCGTCGGAAACATGGAACGCTATTCACTATCTTGGAAAGCTTAGATTAGAACATGACTTTAATATAGCGGCGAATGAAGAGCTTTTCGGAGCCTTCCTTTTTGAAAAGCTAGTTGAGAGAATCGAGAACATAAAGCACCCTGATAGACTAATGAGCCTCTTGTTGGGAATAACTTCAGATCCTATAATAGCCATGTACTATTTTTTCGATGGAAAGCATTTCAAAAAAGCGTCCTATCTTGTTCACGATTACGTAGCTGAAAGGGTAGGCGTCGTCTCTCTCTTTCGAGTGGACAAAGGAGCTTCAAGCAAGGTTGTGGCTCACGGATTAGGCCATAACAGAGGCCTGCGTCATCACTTGAAGCCGATTGACCTAATGTATTCCAAGCTGCTGAAATCTCCCACATTACAGGTAGAAGGCTTTTGTAAAATCTGTATGGATAAGCTGAGAAAGATGAGACCGCTTAAGTAGGGAGAAGGTTTAATCTTCCTTAGATTCCATACATCTGATCTGGAGCAAGAATGGTGGGAAATCTCTTTCTCAGTCTACTACGAATTGAATAACATAGATGGCATTCGTCGACGTAGACTTCTTCAGGACTTACCTTGTATTCTTTGGCAAGTCCAGCAGGTCCTCCCTTCAGAATGGGCGCACATATCGGATGCTTTTCTGGATTGAAGCTCGTCAGCAATTTTGACAGTGAAGTTTGGGTCATATTTCCTATAGTGATCCCTTGGCAAATGTGAACGTAGCCAAAAGGGTCGATGTGGACTCGACTTTGATTGGAAAAGTCCTCGGCTAGACATTCGTCAAATTGTGTCCAAGGCCTTGAAGGTAATCCTCCAACAAGTTCTTCCACTGCTCGGCCTTTAAACAAAACTCTCCCCTTAACAATGGGCTTGCCTTTCCACTCAATTGTCTTCAGATAATCCTTAGGGTCTTCAATCGTAATCCTGCCAACAGGCAAGCTAAGTTCCTTCGCCGCCTCATAAGCGTACTTGGCAAGGTTCTCATCAGCCTCATCATAATGATAAGCGTCATCACTTATGGATAAATCGGAAACGCCAATCTGTGAAATCGGAGTCAGCCATTCCTTCGCATCTTCCACTGATGTGGCCCAATAAGCGTTTGTCACTATTCCAGTTTTGAAACCGTAGCCTTTCGCCGCGTGTAGACCCCAAAGCATAGTTCTATAGTATAGAAACGGCTCACCGCCCTCGAAATATATCCACTTAACGTTTCCAACCTGCCTTGCCCCATCAAGAATTCGCTGTATATCGCAGATCCTCATCACACCTTTCGCTTCGGGACGCCCGTAGACGAAACAGTGGTCACACTCGAACGTACATTGGTAGGTTTGAAGGAGGTGTAATCCGGTAATTGCCATAATTTACTGAGGCAAACTGGAACATTTAGCTCTTTCCATAAAGGGCGCTTGGCTGCGTACTATGGAGCGAATTGTTGTTTGATTAGATATTCAAAAAGGAACAAAGGGCGCGCAGTTGAATCCCAATTTCAACTCAAAGCTATCAAGAGGATTTGGGGCTTGAGAAGCTACAGAGAAACTAAGTCCCAAATGTAAGATTACTCATCGAAAAAGCATAGCATCTTAAGAAAACCTACAAGGTTCGATGGAGTTTTTCGACTCCTATGCTACGTTACAGTCTGGAATTGCCTTTGAGTGTAAAGACACTTGCGTTAGGTCAAAGTGCAAGTAGTTGATGGAGTTTGCCGTGAAAGTTCCGCAGAAATTTTCACTGCTTTAATAACAAAGCTACAGGACCTGTACACCGAATTAGACAGGTTTTTTGAAACGATAAGCCCTATATACAACATGGCAACAACTTGAAAAGGGGACTGTAGTGGGCTTAGAGGAGCTCGTGCCATACATAATAGCCACAGTCATAACAGCTACCGCAGTTCTCATCGTCCTCTACGCCACAAGACTCAGAAAAGAGGAAAAAAACTTGCAAGCATCAGCAAAGCCAGAGGCTGCAGAAAAGTGGCGCTATAGAGTTCAAAAAAGCATCTCTCTGAACGACGCAAAAGACGCAAGAAACGAGCTAAGAACTTTAGGTTTGGAGAGAGAAATTCTAAGTGACGCTATACGCCGACTTTACGAAGCCCACGCAGAAGGGAAGATAACTGAGGAAGAACGTGAACAGCTAGCCAAGAGATACAAGTCTAGAATGATGACTATTAAAGGAGCTATGGAAGAAAACGAGTCACTTGTGGCACTCCACGAACTGGAAGCAATGCAGGAAGATTTGACCAAGCTGTTCGACGAACGATTCGGTGAATTAAACAGCAAAATCGAAGCTCTACGTTCAAGAATTGGACTGGAAACAGAGGAAGCGATTGCTCCGACCACCATCCCAATACCCACCCAAATGGAAGAGGGACCGCAGAAAAAGAAGCGCCAGAAAAAGAAGAAAAAGAGAACTTCGCGAAAGCCCCGAAAGTCTCGGAAAACTGCGGCTGAGGAGAGAATAGAGAAAATCCGAGCAGAAGTGGAAAAAGTTTTAGATAGGCTTGAGCAGATGGAGGTCGAAACTTAGCCTTGGATTGGCGGGAGAACGCCAAAAAAAAGGCTGCTGTGGAAGCTGCCAATCATGTTAAAGAGAGCTGTATCGTAGGCCTAGGAAGTGGAACCACAGCTGCTTATGTTCTCAAGGAAATTGGCAGAAGAACACGCGAAGAGAAAATACATATCCACGGTGTTCCCACCTCTCATCAGGCCTACCTGCTTGCTGTTCAACAAGGCATTCCGATAACCACGCTAGAAGAACATCCTCAACTCGACGTAACAATTGACGGTGCGGACCAAGTGGATGAAAATCTCAGTATGATTAAGGGCATGGGCGGAGCGCTAACTCGAGAGAAAATAGTTGCCTCTGCATCAAAAACGAACATCATCGTGGTAGACGAGACAAAGTTAACAAAGGAACTAGGTGTAGATCACCCTGTACCCATAGAGGTCTTGCCATTCGCTCTATCAACTGTAATGGCAAAATTGGGTCCGCTCGGCAGAAAGGCCGTCTTACGTGAGGCAAGCGAAAAGCTTGGCCCAGTGGTGACAGATAATGGCAACTTTATCATCGATGTAAGCTTCGGACTTATTGATGACCCAACAGAGCTTAACAAGGCGTTGAAGATGATTCCAGGAATCATTGAAACTGGATTATTTGTTAAGATGGCAGATATCGTCTATGTTGGCGGAAGAGAAGCTGTTCAAAAGCTTCAAAGACAATAAGTTGAAATTTTCATTTCTTCTCTAAGAGAAGGACTTCCGCAACCTCTCTAGCCTTTGTCCCGGTCAGAGGGTTGTTGATAATTTCTTCTAAATAACCTTTCCACGAGATGGTTAAGGCTTTTTTCCACACCTCAAACTTCTCAATAAGGTTTTGATATGCCTTCTCGTGGAGCATACAATATCCTTTACTTGTTGCCTTTCTGCTGCACACTTTGCAGTGCAAAATGCTTCCTCCTCCCTTTTTTCTTCGGGCAAGCAATGTTCAAGCATAGCCTCCAAGGCCTCTTACCTTTCCTAAAAACCATTACCGTTGGCCGACCACAGGCGTTACAGCTTCTTCCAGTGGGCTTAACCGTGCCGCGTTGAGGTAGCGGAAAGGAGGTTCTGCAGCCGCTTTTGAAGTAGTTGGTGCAACCGACGAAACGTTTTCCACTTTTGCGAGATCGCAGAATCATTAGTTTTCCAGTTTCACAGGTTGGACACCCACCCACTATGAGCTCTTTCAGTCTTGATCGTCTAACTGCTTCGCTTAGGGCTTGACCTATTGCTTTCTCTTTGTTTTTCAGTTCTTTCAAAACTGGCTTCAGGTAGCTTATGGCCTCTCCAAGCACATTTTCTCGTTTTTCCTTCCCATGTCGGATGCACTGCATTTTTCCTTCAAGTTCCCGCGTCAGTTTGACGGAAACTATTGTAGGAGCGTGCTCCTGGAGAATGCCCATGACCTCACGGCCTAAGTCTGTTACCTTGATGCTTTCTCCTGTGACATATTTCCTGTCATAAAGTGTTTGGATGATGCTGGTTCTTGTAGCTTGGGTGCCTATTTCCCTTTCTTCCATCTTTTTGAGGAGGCTACTGGGATTGAACCGTCGTAGTGGTTTAGTAAACCTATCTTCGCGAGATACTCCGATTATATTGGCCTTTTCACCTTTTCCAGTGTCTGGAGGCAAGACTTCCTCAGGCCGATCATAAGGCTTGTAGAAGCGTAGCCATCCTTCTTTGAGAACCTTGCGTCCGAATAGTAGGAAGCTGTAGCCATCTACGTCGATTTCAACCTTAACGCTCTGTTTTATGGTTGATTCTCCGAAAGTGGCCATAAATCGTCTTACAATTAGGTCCCAAAGTTTTCGTTCGGAGGCATTAAGCTTGCGTTCTGGCAGGTTGCCTGTGGGGTACACGGCTGGATGGGCAGGGTCTCCTTTTCGACCTTCTTTCGGCCTCAGCTTCTCAAGCTTGAGTAGCTCTGAAGCCATTTTTCGATAGGTTGATTTTCCACTCAAGCCACCAAGGATAGACCTGTATCTAATCGTGGATGGTAGTTTTTGGCTGCTTGTTCTTGGGTAGGAGATTAGTGCGTTTAGATATAGATGCTCGGCTAATCTGGCTGTCCGTCTCGGATCATAGCGAAAAAGGCGGTAGGCTTCGCCCTGCAGAGCGCCTAGATTGAAGGGAACAGGGGGGCCTTGTTTGAAGGTTCTTTCCCGGATTCCTGCTATTTCACCCGTTTTTCCTCGGCAATCAAAAACAATGCCATCTGCTTTAGCCTTGCTTTTTATCGTTGGCTTTTCGTATTCTGCTTCGTAACGTTTGTCTTGGATTTCCACTTGGGCCTTGATTGTCCAATAAGGTGTTGGAACGAAACATGCAATTGTATTCTCTCTATGAATCAAGAAGCGCAATGTCGGACCTTGCACTCTACCGGTACTAAGAGCGGCGTATCTGCCGCTTGCTCGTCTTGCCGCAAACGTCAATGCTCTTGAGAGGTTTATTCCATAGAGCCAATCTATTTCGTGCCTTGTTTTTGCTGCTTCCACAAGGTCGAAATCAAGAGCCGGCGAAAGATGTTCATAAGCGTGTACTAACTCAGCTTTTGTCAACGTGGAATACTTCATTCTTCTAGCAACATCTGCCTTGCCACAAGCATAGTTGAGGATGCTGTAACCGATTAGGCTTCCCTCGATATCATAGTCACAAGCATTTATGAAAACGTCAGCCCCCAGCGCCAACTCGGAAATCGCTTCAATCCACGCCTTTGTCCTTTGCGCCCCTCTCTCAACCAAATATCTAGGAGCCCATCTAAAACTGAAAATCGGATAGCGGGATTTTTTCCCTTCTCCTTGGGCCACTGTGTAAAGATGGCCAAGGGCTGGGGCAACAACGATTTTCCCATCCCTTTCAGCAATGAAATAGGGAACACCTCGTTCCTTGTCCATCTTTGTCCTGCTTTTCTTGTCTAAAGACTTGGCGATACGCTCCGCAGCGGCTGGTTTCTCAGCGATAATTAAGGTGTATTTTTCCATAAAGCCGCCTCAAGTTTCATCTGGATAGTCAAAGTGAAGGTTAGCTATAAATTATGATTTCGCTTAATAGGCTGTTAGACAAAAGCTTGTATGAGGAGTTCTGTGACCGACAATAGAGAGCTTGCAACAAGAGCATTGAAGCTGGTCGATTTAATAGATTACCAAGAAGAGTCCATAGTGAGCCGGACGATAGTTGATGGAAACACTGGGTCTGTTACGTTGTTTGCCTTCGATGAAGGACATGGATTGAGTGAACATACAGCTCCGTTTGATGCCCTAGTTTACATCCTCAACGGAGAGGCAGAAGTCACGATATCTAGCAATGTCCTTCGCTTGAAGGAAGGGGAGATGGTGATAATGCCCGCTAACGAGCCGCATGCATTGAGGGCAGTAGAGAGGTTTAAAATGCTATTGATAATGATAAAGTCTTGAACTGAAAACATTAACTCATCGTACCACAGTGACCATAGTCAGGCTTGCTAAAGCCCTCGATTGCCGCAGAGTCAAAGAGCTCTCGCAATATTTCACAGTCCTCTAACCTGCTCTTCCAAAGAGCCAATGAGCTCACTGAGGTGTATAACGCGGATTTTCAAACGCACGAAACTGCATCAACAGGCCCTTTGGAGGTTGACGAGGTTTTTCGTCACTCCTCTTGAGCCGATGGAGAAGCTTGTTTATAGGGTGATGATGGGTGGAATGTTTTGGTTCTTTCAAATGGGCTCGGCGATTATGTTG
>CAYGBS010000067.1:0-9086 GCA_964348215.1 uncultured Candidatus Bathyarchaeia archaeon | reverse complement strand
GAGCGTAACCCTCAATACCGCAAAGTCTTAGAAGAATTTCAGAACCTTACAGGCGTAGGCGGATTACTTAACACATCATTCAATCTTCACGGGTATCCAATAGTATGCAACCCTGAACAGGCACTTTGGACACTGGAAAAATCCAAATTAGACGGCTTAGCCCTTGGGAACTTCATGGTGAAAAATGACTGAAACGGTGATCGTGGAATCTTTTTTTTGGAAAAAGCTTCAAAGGTGCACTGAAAGAGATCTTCGAGACCTTTCTGCGCAGGATTATTTTTTGAGGGCAATGGATTGAAAATCTGTATGGTTGGTTTAGAGATAGGCCCCTCTCTTGAGGGAAGTTTTGTAGGAGGTGCAGTAAACAATGTTATTATATTGTCAAGAGGTTTGTGGGAAAAAGGGCATCAAATCCACATAATTACTACACCAGCTCGTTACATGAGAAGCATTGCTTATGAAGTGCCTTGGGCTCAGATTCACTTTTTGCAAGTGGGTGGACACTATCCCTCCGCAAGATACGGCTTTGAATTTCTAATCAAGGCAATATCAGAAATCAGGCGGTTGCACAAAAAAGAGAAAATTGAAGTAATTCATGGTCACTCAGGGTACCCAGTTGTCGGTATAGTACCGTCAGTTTCAGGGAGAATGTTTGACATACCTTCGGTTCATACATTGTATTGTTCATTAGAGGAAAGAACTCTTGAAAAAGACCATTTTCAATTTTTCCCGAACCCCCTTCTAATTAAAAATCTCTTCTTGTCAGCGGATAAGCTTGTTGCAATAAGCAGTAATATTAGGTCTTCGTTAGAAAAAGTTGGTTTGGCAAGAGAAAGGGTAAGCATAATTCCACCAGCAATCGACTTATCTTCCTTTAATCCGACTGTATCAGGGGAAAATGTGAGAAGGTCGCTAGGAATGGACCTAGATGAACCAATGATACTCTTTGTGGGCAACCTAACAAAGACAAAAGGAGTATATGTCTTGATTGAGGCTATGAAAAAGATCACAAAGGAGGCCCCTACCGCCAAGCTTATGATAACTTTGCCCATCCCTGAAGATAGGCTAAATGACGAAACAACCGTCATAAGAGCCAAAATAAGCTCTCCTGATCTACAGAAAAAGATCATGTTCATGGGCATAACAAGAAAAATGCCTCAAGTTATTGCTGCTTGTGATGTGCTTGTGGCTCCCTTCCTTAGTATGGCCGGTCCTTCGGATTATCCTTTACCTATAATGGAAGCTATGGCTGCCGAAAAACCTGTTGTTGCGACAGACGTAGGAGGAATTTCAGAGATAATCTCAAATAGACACAGGGGGATGCTAATTCAACCTAACAATCCAACTCAATTGGCAAAGACGATCGTCTACCTACTCCAAAATCAAGACATAGCAGAAGGTATTGGTCAGAATGCATCAGCATTTGTTCGCGAGAATTTCTCGGCTGAAAAAATAGTTAAAATGAACGAAAACATCTATAACGAAATTACTTGACTAGTGAAGGAAACATGGAAGCGGATACCTCTGAGTTTTATGAAAGAGAAGCCGAGACTTACGATGAAGGTAGATTTGCCTCTCCAGTCGGGATGCTCACTGATACTATGCAGAAGGAAATAGTTCTGAGATCGTTCGATCTGAATGATACACCTTTGCTCTTGGATGTTGGAACTGGAACCGGACGATTTGCAATTGAGTTCGCGAAAAACGGAGCAATCGTAATAGGCTTGGACCCCTCCAAGGCCATGATTAAATTAGCAAGGAGAAAATCCCTTCAAGGAAGAGTTGATGGAAGGATTAACCTAGTAGTGGCTGCCGCTCACAAGCTTCCCTTCAAAACGAATTCTTTCGATTGCTCTGTAAGCATAAACGTCCTAAATCACATATCAGACTACACCAAAGTTTTGGTTGAAATTGCCAGAGTATTGAAACAAAAAGGATACTTTGTGGCTAATTTTCCAAGCATGCAGAGCTTTTACCTACCCGTAGCCCTCTTCATCAATTTTCGCAAACGAGCTTTGTTTAGAAATGTTTACAGCCGATGGTTTACCCTAGGGGAAATAAGGGAATCTTTTTCTGAAGCTGGATTGAGCATACAAGACATTTCAGGTTTTCCTGTTTTAGCCTCTCCTCCTCTTCCAAAAGAGGTATGGTTTTCCATCATACGTATTATGAAGAAAAAGGGGATTTCCTTCTCGTCTTCGGCTCTAAAGTACCTTTCAGGATGCATCTTCATAAAAAGCCAAAAAACTGTAGAGAGAAAGTAAAAACGCAAATTCTTCAGGTGCTACCCTATCTATGTTTGAAATTTCGGCAAACAGCCTTGTGCGCGCGCGCGACAGGATGGGCAAGGATTCTTGCAGACAAGTATGAACATTCGAGGTCTTTTTCACATTTGAAGAACCTGAGCTTGGGCTTAAGAAAATATTATCAGCGGCACCTTTTCTTTCCAAATGAAAGAAGAATACGAGACCTCGTGATTTCGTACCTTAGAGGCACTCGTGTACTGGATGCAGGTTGCGGGAACGGTTGGTTATCCGTTTGTGCTTGGGAAGAAGGATTCAACGTGTACTCTTTGGATGTAGCGGTAAACGAAGTGCGTGAGAGTTTGTTCTTATTCAAAGAGAAAAATGCTCATATCGGGTTGACAAGAGCCTCCTTGCTGAGCTTACCCTTCGCTAGGTCTTCTTTTGATTCCATTATATGTATCAATGTACTTGAACACATATCCAACATTGAACAAACGATTCTTGAGATTGAGAGAGTGTTAAGGAAAAATGGGCGATTAATAGTAGTAGTTCCCAACGCGCTGACCTTTGGACTCTTTTATGACAGGTTCGTCTGCAGACGCATATCCGCTAGGACTATACTTTCACGCGTCTACAAAACAATGTTTTCTCTGGCAGACCATGAAATTTCAATGTTGAAACTAGATAAGAAGGAGCGCATTGGACACAATCAACAATTTACACTCACAGGCATCCGTAAACTGCTGAACAAACATGGTTTCAGAATAGTGAACATAGGTAGTTACAGGTTTCTCTCTCCATACCTAAGGTCATTTTGTACTCTTTTAGGGAGAGAACCGATAACGGCTTTTGAAAGCGTAGATAACAAGATTGCCGAACGCATTCCGCCAAATCTAGCTTCAGAGTGGGTCATAGTGTGCGAAAAGTTTCTCTCATGACCACTACACCGTCATTCCTAACTAAGTTGACACTGCTCGGTGTAGTGCACTTGACCATGATCGGAACAACCCACAACATGTGTAAGCCAAGAGGCAGTCACTAGCAAGATAAGGGGCAAATTCATGAGCCAAATGAGAGTTGCAGTTATTCAGGGGATGTGCAGACCCTATAGAGCACACTTTTTGGAGGAATTGGCCAAAGTCAAAGGTATGGAATTTACCTTTTTGTTGGGAAGGGCTCCTAACTACATGACGCATGCGGCTTTTTTAAAACCCGAAGATGTATCCACTTTTAAGTTTAACTACCAATTTCTGCCAACGATCTCTTATCAAGGCAAAATACCGATGGAACCATTCCATTGGAAACGATCATTAAGAGCCTTTCCAACTTTGTTGTTTCGAATCCTAAGAGGAAAATATGATGTCATAATCACTGAGAGTCAAATTTATGTGGACTTGGTACTGCTGTTGCTCGGCTGTAGATTAACGAAAAGGCCATTGATTATCTGGAATGGAGGGAACATAAGAGATAACGCTCCCAAGCCTACAGATCCCTTGATTAAAAAAATCGTGTACGTAATAGTGAGGTTTGTTCACCAGCGGTGCAATGCCGCGATTGCATATGGAAAAGGTTCCAGAGAGTTTCTTATTTTTCTTGGAGTAAAACCTGACAAAATATTCATTGCAACAAATACTGTTGACAACTTCCTTTTCGAGGAAATACCTAGAATGAATAGGAAAAAGATAGAGATGTTACGTACACAGTTAGGCTTGCGGAACAAGAAGATGATACTGTACGTTGGTTCGTTGGAGCTGAGGAAGAGATTGGAGATTCTAATTACAGTCTTTGAGAGAATAAAGGCGAAACTGCCTGAAACCTCTCTTCTCATATTAGGCGATGGACCCGACAAAGACCGCTTGATTGAGCTTCGCAACAAGAAAGGATTAACAAAAGATGTCAAGTTTATAGGCAAGGTGGACTACTACACGGTGCCCCTATACTATGCGCTTTCTGACGTATTCGTTTTGCCTTCCCAAGGAGGCATAACGGTAATGGAGGCGATGGCTAGCGGAAAACCTGTGATAGTTTCAGAAGAGTGCAACGCTCTTTACTCGGTACCCGGAATTGTAAGGGCAGAAGAGAATGGATTCATTGTTAAAAAAGAAGATTTTCATGCGATCGAAAAACATCTGAACCAGTTGCTTACGGATGAGAGTCTGGCTGCGAAAATGGGAGAGAGATCAAAAGAATTGGCACGTAACCTTTTTTCGATAGACAGGATGATTCAAGGCTTCACCGAAGCGATAAAATTTGTTACAAGTAAGGGCTCAAAGTCTTAAATCATGCGCGCACACGCAGTTATAATCGAAAAATCCGAAAGATTATTAGATTTAGAACAAAAGATACTTCAGAGGTAGAGAGGGAATCTAAATGGTCAAGAAAATCGTGATCGTTTGCGTGATCTCCATGCTAGTAGGGGCTCTACTGGGAGCAGGGGGCTATTGGGTATTGTCTGTTAGCCTACCTGGAGACTTCGCCCCTCCTGACATCTATTTAGATGCTATACCCTCCACTGCAACCTATGTAATTCGCAACGACGGTACTTCCACTTATGCTATCAATTGGAACGGCAAAATTGATTTTCACGGTGAGGATGCGGCAATTGTTATCAATCAAGCGATGAATGCAAGTGGAACCCGCAAGATTTTCTTTACAAGCGCTATCTATAATATCGACACTCCCATTATTGCACAAAGTAACCTTGAAATTGACGCAGAACCACTAACTGAAATTCGAAGAACAGCAGATAACAACTACTTGCTGAAGATAGAATCGAAGACTAACGTGCTGGTGCGGAACCTTGTCTTCAACGGAGCAAATGTTACAACCTCGCCACCCGACGATTGGTATGGACTCGTCTACATCAAGAATTCTTCGAGAGTCACCTTAGAAAATCTTGAAGTCAAGAACGTTGGACAAGCAACAGCCGGAAGACCGCCAAGCGGCATTCATGTTACGTCGAGCCATGATATCCGTGTTTACAATTGCTACATTCATGACAACCAAGGCAGCGGACTGCGCGTGGGAGAGCGATACGACAACCCCTACAACATTTATATTCAAGGCAATACTTTGAACGACAATACACTGCAGTATGTCCCTGGAGTTTTCGGTGCAATGGTTTTGTCGAATCTGGAAAACTCAACCGTGGCCTTCAACAAAATTCGCCGAGCCACATGGGGACTCAAATGCGTGCGCCCAAACTTCAAATGGAACACCATAATCGGCAACGAAATCATAGGAAGTGCTGATCCAAGCGTTGTTGACGAAGATGGCATCGAAGTCTATGACGAAGGGGCAACAGGCAACAAAATCATTGGAAATACTTTGGCGCACTGGGGGAGCGATTACGCATCCATAGGCTCAGCAATTCAAATCGGAGAATTTTACATGACCTACTTCGAAGATGGAGTCAGTCGAAATGAAGTTTCAGGAAACACCATTACCCTCACTAAAAAGGGCAGAGGAATCACGATTAATGGCAAATACAACACCGTCACTGGCAACAGCATAGAAAGAGGTGACGCAGATGAGGACGCAATAGGAATTTTGGAAGCAGGTGTCTCAGATTACAACAAGATATTGAACAACGACGTAATAACGATTCCAGAGGTGGACAAAAGAATCTCGAGGATAGGACCGAATACAACAATTCATTTCAACTCAGGTTACAAAACAGAGGCTTGGGGATTAGCAAGCGTTACAGGTTCCGTGAACGAGGTATGGGTTGCGCATGGCTTGGTTTGGACTCCTCGGAGCGGATTCCCACAGGTAACTGCAAGGCAAAGTGGACCAGGAGCCTATTGGGTCGGTTATAAGAACACCACTCATTTCTCTATCGAATTCAACAATCCACCAAATGGTGGATGGTGGACCTTCGAGTGGTATGCGGAAGTATGAAGCTTCAATTCTACGCGTTTACATATGGTTAACATTCTTGATACTCTTGAGCACGCGACGCCTGCAGGTAAGAGAAGCGCCGAAACGTAACTTTGTCATTGTGTTACTGTTCAGTTGGATCTTGTTCGGGCTAATCGGAAGCTTTTTCTCTGAACCAGTTCAAGAGCCTCCAAAATTCGTAACTGAAACAAGCGATTACATTAAAATAGAAAATTCATATTTCATAGCAAATATCACAAAAGGCTGGCATGGACATATTTCTGAGTTTTATATCAAGCCTCAAACAAGTGTCAACATTGTTGCCCTACCACAATGGAATTTTATCGGGGGACATGAGACAGTTATGAGTTGGAATGGAACGGAAAAAGCCTCCATGGATTGGGGATTGGAAAATTACAAGCAAAGTCAGACCACTGAGATTGTGTATCAAACCAACAGTGTAATTGTCACAGAATCCAAGACGACATTTAAGGGCGCGTTCCTAAATTTTTCAGTAACCGAATACATTGCATTTTACAAAGATAAGCCATATTACCTTGCAACAACTTCGCGAACTTATAATGAAGAGACTAAACATCAGTTCAACAACCAGTATTGTATCCTTTTTAATGATGCTTGGGGGGATACCTGTTGCAGAGTAAACCATAACAACACAATTGAAAAGATAACAGCAGATTTTGAGGGAGATTCTGTCGGCATTTGGGAGGCTCAATACCTTGAGAAATATCCTTGGATCATGATGTTCAACACAACCTATAACCGTGGACATTTCAGCATTCTACTCTCTGCAAATCCACATCATACTTCTCTAGGTATGCTTGGCACAGATCCCGGGAACTTTAGAGAATATCAAGTTCATTATGCGGTGGATTCGGCCAAGGTTGGAGACTCTTGGACTGTTACCCTTCTTTCTGGAGTTGCAGAAAACACAACTTATGTTGACACATTGGCGACTTCATTGTGGTCAAATGACGTTATTCAAGCTGATTCAGATAATATTTACAGAGTGGCGAGCAATCCGAAAATAGAATCAGACAACCGAAAAAGCAGAATTACGAACCAACTTGGCACCTACTGGACGTTCCATAACGCCCTGATAAGGTTTGGACAAAATTCAGGCTCATACAATAGAATATTTCTCGGCAATGAAGATAACCCACATGGAGAGTGGTGGCTTTACTATCTGTATGAAAATTCAACAGGTTACTATAGCATGTGGGGAAATGTTGCAGATATGTCCGTTAACCAGTCCACATATAGTTGGAATGAGGGGTTTACGAACACAACCGTAAATCATACTTTTGAAGATAAATGGGATATCGGACTAAGAATTGAAACATGGAATAACTCAGACTCATTTTATCTCACGTACAAATTTACTCTACTTAAAAACGCGAATCTTACGTACCTCCAAGCTTTTTTCAAAATAAATGAGCCACAAGCACAATTCGACATCGTTTCTCTCAATGCAAGCGTTTGGAAAGTCAATATGAGCAGTTACTACATAAACAATATGTATGATGATGGTGTCATTTTCCAAAATGTTAGTGGCAACTGCGACAAAATAGAGGCTGAAAGGCAGGCATCATGTAGTTTCTTCCATTTCTATTTAAGATACAACAGAATACAAGAGACATTTTCCTCAGGGACCTCATGGACTCTTAAAATACTAGTTCAACCCTACAGACGCTATACTTCCCAAGGACTTGGATATTTTGGATTGAATGATATTAAACTGCCAGAAAAAAGGCAATCCGAAACTATGACATATCACCATAGGCTTAGCTGGAATAAAATTCCTTTAGACGATACAATTCAACCTTTCAGAATTAATCATTATGGAAAAAACTTCCTTGTTAGTGAGGCAAATGCAACCTCTCATAAACTCACATTGAAGGTAGTGGGTGAAAGTGTGACACCAAACAATATCAAAGTTTATTGTGGCCCTAAAGGTGAACCAAGAAGCGTTTCTGGAGCTACGTCATGGAGCTATGATAGAGAGACAAGAATACTCACTGCAACAATAAAAGTAACGCATTCAAGCGGACAACTAGTGGAAGTTCAATGGTGGAAGTCAAGCAAAATCATCCCACCTCATGTTTATTTTCATCTTTGGCAACAGAACACTTACATAAACTTCGCAGCAACCAGAAGCCTCAACAATATCATCCAAACAAAAGACAAAATATACTTTGACCAATATTGGTTCAGCGTTGAAAATGCCAACCTCACAGTTTTGAAGTTCTTCACAAGTTATCAATTAATCTTCGCCATTAATGCCCCTTCTCAAAGCATAAGCATCACCAAGGTCTATGTTGACGAGTGGGGAGAACCAACATCAGTTTACGCTAGCAGTGGAACTTTGACGTGGAGTTACGACCAATCAGTCAAGATGTTGACGTTCACAGCCACTCACTCAAGTCGGGTAGAAATATCTGTTGACTGGAGAATAACAGGCGATATAGACAGAGATGGAGATGTTGACTACGACGACTTCGTGATTTTGGCTGGCGCCTATGGCTCCAGACGCGGACAGCCAGCCTACGAGCCAGAGGCCGACTTCGACATCGACGGCGACGTCGACTACGACGACTTCATCGCCCTCGCAGGAAACTACGGAAAAATACTCGATGCAAAGTCTGTCATTCCGCACGCTTTCATAATCATAACATATGTGGCGACTGTCATGGGCAAGGCAATTGTTTCGCAATCTCATCAGCAAAAGGCCAAACTCGACCGGTTCAAAGAATTCGAAAAATCAGTCGACCATGGGGTCAAAAAGCTCTAAGTAGGCCATGATTATGGCTATAATCGCGTACGCGGGTGTAGGGAAGAGCGTTTTTGACTTCTTCTTCCTTAATCATCTTGCCAAAAATAATTACGTTTACCTTTTGACATTTGACGAAAAACCGTATTCAGCTCCTCAAAATGTTCACGTTG
>CAYGBS010000066.1:4286-9265 GCA_964348215.1 uncultured Candidatus Bathyarchaeia archaeon | reverse complement strand
ATATCAAAGATGTCCACATCACGATCCCCATCAACATCACCCGCCAGAGTCACAAAGACCCAACCACCCACCAAAGTATTATCAAGAATGTCTACTTCGCCTAGGACGATATCCGCAGTGGCGCTCATGGTATAGTTGCCTTTGACAAAGCCTGTAGTATCCCATATGAACATTAGAGTTGTTGATGTGCCGTTGTTCAAAGTTGTTTGTTGTTTTTCGATTTCTGCTGTAACATAAGTTGGGGCGTTAACTGTAAAAGTTCCGAACATTACGCTTTTGTGATATTGACAATAGTAAGTAAAGGTTCCAAGAGTATCTGCGGTGAATTGATAATTGGCAGTTGCCGAGAAATCCTGGGATCTCGGTTCACCAGCACTTGGATTTGTGTCTCCATTGTAGTCGACAAAGAAGTTGTGGGTAAAGCCGTCTGTGCTTGTAAGGGCTAGCTTAACAATGTCGCCTTGGTTCACGATGATCGCAGGACCCGGGCTAGCTATGCTACCTGCTGTGAATCCCCATCCTCCTACAGCGGATCCGAAGAGATTAACGTTTACAACACTGGCATTAAGTCTCGAAGCTTCCAGAGTAACATTGAAAGTTTCGGTAAAATCGCCTTGATTTTCCACCGTAACGTTCACCGCAACGTTGTATCCTTCTCCTACTATGGTTCTGGATGCTGAGATGTCAGTGACTACAACATCGTGTACTCCAGCTGTAACGTTGATGAAACCTGTTATCCAAAGCCTGTCAATGTCGAAGTATTGAAGCTCTACAGTGTCGTTAAAAGTGTGTTCCCAAAGATTGCTAGGGCCAATCGGGTCAGAGAGAAGATACGTTGATCCATTGGCAACGAATACGAACCAGAGAGTGTGGATCACAGGATCAGAATTCTCCCAAACAATACTATCTCCAGGAAAGATTGTGAGATTTTGCGGATTGAAACTGAAGCCTGCAATGGTAACTCCATGAGTCGCTTGTGCGCGGGTTACATGTATCAGCAGAGTAGCAGTTGGAACACTGATCATAACTATCAAAGCTACTGCAAACAGCGTTCTACGCTTGCTTTCGTTGGCAATCATTGTGGTTCTCTCCGTTAAACGGAAGTTAGAGAGTTAGATGTGTATTCTAGTAGTAGGGCCAGTGGGTTGACCAGAAGTACCAGCCTCGCCAGTAGTACCAGTGCCACCACCACCAATACCACCAGTGATAGTAGCCCGTGTAATCTATGATGTAAGTTCGCCACCACCAGTAGGTACCCCAGAACCAGTTCGGCGACTTGTGCGAGTCATACCACCAATACTGCCAGTATACAAGCCTGCTAGGAACACCCCAGAACCACCAGTAATGTTGAACATACCAGAATGGTTCAGCATTCCATATTATATAAGGGTCTACTCCAGGCATCTGCTCTGGCGGCAGAACATTAGTGGGCACACCTAGAATCATGCTGTAGTTTTGAAGTGTTATGGGATCTTGCAGGACACATCCTACAATCATGGCTTTAGTTCCATCTGGAAGCATAGTGTTGGTCCAGCCTTTAAATGCAGCGCCCTGAAGAGCTTCAAGTCCGTCAGGAGACCACACTTGGATATCTACGAAAACATCGAAAAATGAGTCCACCGCGAAATCTCCACCTGTTCCTGTTGGCATGTAGCCTTTGTCATGCAGCCTTTGCCTGACATCATGAATTCCTTCAATTGGAATTCCCCTAACCTCACCACTGAGTTGCATGCTGACTATCTCGATGTCTATTTCCTCTTGGGTCAGATCACGTGTCTCCACAGCGCCGGGATAGTTTAGAAGCTCATGCATCGAAGCAGGCTCATCAGTACCTTGGGATTGTGACTGCATTGTAAGTGCAGCAAATGTGGATATCAACAAGACAACTGCTAGCACAGAACTAATGGCAATCAGTTTTCTCTTTTTCATGTCTCCTTCTCCTCAATTTTATTCACGCATGAAACACTATTCACACGAGAAACATCTATTTCTCCTTTCTTTTTTATATATTTTGTGATGAGAATAAAGAAAAAAGGTAGCTTTGACACCTTAGATGCAAGCTGACCGTAGGCACTCAGCACAGCTTTTTCTAGTTCACCATTGTAAACATCTTTCAGTTCTCATTTCGTATATCTTTCAGAATGTTGCATAAACAAATGCGGTGCTTTTTAAGTACTTTACTACAGTATGCCTTGCAAATCAGCTAGATAATTAATGACATCAACACAGGTTGCCGCCAGATATGGTCGTCTACCTAGAGAAATTTTCTCGCCAAAACGCAAAACATACCTTTCATCCTTCTTCGGCAGCCCCACCTGATCACCTAAAACAAACACAGGATTCTTTCCGAACTTCACCTTCCAAGCATTCTCGCCTTTCTCTTCGAGAACAAATATGTTCTCCTTATTCCTCACAAGTTCTTGCAAGCTTTCTTTCCCGACAGTTATTCCTCGATGTGAACCGCCAGACAGAACCTTTTTGGAAATCTTCTCCCAGGTCCGCTCATCGGTCCTCGCATCCCGAAGATTTCTACCGTCCACTGTCAAATGCAACGGAGGCTTAGGCGGTCCACCTAGAACAATATGAAAGATAACGTTACGTCTTATGGCGCCCGAAGTGAACAGACCGAAAAGAAGACATTGATAAACAACATCCAGCCTACCTGCCTCTCTAAGACTTTCGAAATTGCCATCGGTTCTACCTCGGCGAGAATATAAGATAAACTCTCTCATAACGCCTAAGCATAATCAACTCGTCAGATTTCTAGCTTTCTCTGCAACCAGACTGTTCAAGGCGGTTTTTTGTAGTAGCCCCAAGAAAAGACCACGTTGCTACTTAAGCGCGTGCGATTAAGCTTTACACCATCTCTTGAAGCTGCACGTGCTTCCATTACTTTGAGTTCTTCTTGCTGCTGTTGTGCGATTAGTCTTTCTTGTATCTCAGAGATTTTTGGATATTTCTGCGGCTTTAATCTCTCTTCAAGTCCCCCTACTTGAGCTTCAAGCAACTTTGCCCTTTCCTGCAAAGCCTTTTCTTTCTCGCGCAATGATCGCAACTTATTCTCCAGTTCAATTTTCTTTCTTCGCAGTTCTCCTAGTATTATTGAGCTCATGACTGTCTCCCCATCAAACTTCTTTTAGACTCAGGATAAGTAAGTAAGTTATGAAAGCAGGATCAACATTGAAAATACATAATTACAGAACTGTCGAAAGAATTCCCAAAGAGCTTATAGCAAAAAGCGGATAAATGAAGGAACATGATAGATCGAAGATTATACTACGAAAGAGTCAGCAAATTTCAGCGGTTAATGGGAGAAAGTAACATAGACGCTTCGATGATTAGAACCCTTTCTTCCTTTACGTATTTTGCCGGTACAAAATGGCTAAGACCAGCGTTGCTCATTCCAGCAGAAGGCAAACCGGAAGCCTTCATCCTCAAACACGAAGTAGAACAATTCAAAAAAAGAACATGGATAACGAGAATTCATCCCTACACACGAGTCGAGGAGTTAATGGGCGACGTTTCAAAAGCCATTGCAAAAGCCAAACATAGTGTACTGGGCTTCGACTACAGCGTAGAAAGGGACGCCTACGTTCTCTTCTTTGAACTCTTCAAAAAAATGAACGCCCAAAGAGAAATCCGCGACGTGCACGCTCTTATCATGAAGCTTCGTATGATAAAGGATAAACCGGAGATTGAAGCCATCAAAAAATCCTCAGTCATCGCCGTAAAGGGCATGGAAGCCGCCGTGGATGCCATCAGACCGGGCAGCACGGAGTTAGATGTAGCCGCTGAAGCTATACGGGAAATGATGAAAGAGGGGTCTGAGAATCCTCACATTTATGTTAACGCTGGGCCTAATCCTAGAGCACATGCGGAGCCGAGATCGTGGATACGAGTTGAAAAAGGACACACGGTCAATCTAGTAGTAAGTGCAGATTATGAAGGTTATAACAGCAACATGGCTAGAACTGTTTTCGTTGACGGTGCTTCGGATAAACAGAGAGACGTGTTGAGAACAATAATTAACGCGTACACCATCATGGAAGCTAAGCTGAGGCCTCGCCAAGAACTGAGCTACATTGAAGAAGAAATCAAGCTTGAAATTGAGAGGCAGGGATACCGCGAAAACTACATCGCAGGTTTTGCTCATGGAGTCGGTCTTCTGACAGAAGAAGATCCAATTACAACCATTGTGGTCCCTCATCGAAGATATGAAATTGCCGAAAACATGGTCTTGGCAGCCATTCATTCTCCATTGGCTGTTCCAGGCGTTGGGTCAGTGAAATGTGAAGACACCTTCTTAATAAGGAAAGAGAAGGCCGAAAACCTAACGCAGTTTGAGTACAAGATAGAAACGTAGTAGACTCATACGTTTTTAGTTTTGGAGGGAGGATGACTGAAAAGAGTTGAGAGACATTGTACAGCGCAAGGGTTATTGAACATTTCAGTAATCCTCTGAATGCCGGAGAAATTACAGACGTCGACGGAGTAGGAACCGTTGGCAATTCAGCAGACAAGGACGTGATAGTCATATACGTCAAAATAAAGGAGAATCGAATCGTTGATGCTAGGTTCGAAGCTTTAGGGTGTGGTGTCGCCGTTGCCATGAGTAGCATGGTAACGATGTCAGAGAGGCTA
The DNA here is from genome assembly GCA_964348215.1 of uncultured Candidatus Bathyarchaeia archaeon. Classification (GTDB taxonomy): domain Archaea; phylum Thermoproteota; class Bathyarchaeia; order Bathyarchaeales; family SOJC01; genus CAYGBS01. The sequence continues at coordinate 4,624 of CAYGBS010000066.1, read as the reverse complement.
ACAGCTTGGGTGGAGCAGTGGAAATCACTCGGAAGGATGTGGCTGACAGTTTGGGCGGCCTTCCATCGAAAAAGTATTGTTCAGACTTGACGGTAGCGTCATAAAGCTATAGCAGCTTACGGGAAAAGCAGACAGACATGTGTATTTACTATTCGATCTTCAAGACTACTCTTCTCAATTTGCTGTTTCTCATTTGGTATGCGGCAATGTCTTTGTTAGTGGAGGATAGGATTAGCCAAATTGCGATTCCCCACAGTTTCATGAATTTGAGGTCAATCGGTGAAGGAGCAGTTGGGGCTGGATGAGAATGAAACAGACCGATGAAGTCTAAGCCCTCT
>CAYGBS010000066.1:488-4276 GCA_964348215.1 uncultured Candidatus Bathyarchaeia archaeon | reverse complement strand
ATACAGAATCAAGGGAAAGGACCTGGAGGAAAAGGCGGTTCAACGTGCTGTTCAGCTTTCTGAAGACAAATGTTGTTCTGTTGAAACCATGTTAGGAGTTAAGGCCAAGGTGACAAGCAACTATGTCATCAAATAGATAAGTACGCATTAGTCAAGTTTTATAGTTATTTCCGTGACTTTACCTTTTCTGGTCTGGAATGCGGCTAGCCTACCATTGGTTGAAGATAAGATAAGCCAAATGGCGTCTCCCCAAAGTTTCATGAATTTTAGATCGATTGTTGAAGGCGTTGCAGGGGCTGGGTGAGAATGAAATAGTCCAATAAACTCTAGTCCTTGCTTTTCCGCTTCGGCAAAGGCTTTGATTACGGTTTTGGGGTGTATTTCAAATCTTGTGGTGGAGTAGAGTTCGTTTTTTGCAACTACGATTTTTCTGACGATGGCTTCTTTGTCGGTCAAGTAGCCGAAGAGCATGGCGCAAGCTTCTACGGGATGGCTCTTTCGGGCTTCGGCTTTCAGTAGGTTGACTGAACTGTTTCTTAATTGCAGGTTCAATGTTCGCATCACGCTTGGCCTTGGTTTGTGTGTAGAAGAAAGACGGTTGTCTAAGTTATTAATAGATACGAATTCTTATAGTACGTAACGCATGATTGTCCTAGTCTTGGAATTGGCATTAAACTCCACAAAGCCAAGCTTCTGAAATGTAGAAATAAGGCCTGTGTAAACAAGCGAGTCCTGTTGCTTTCCTTCAGACCTGCTTGGATAGCCCTCTATAATCTCCGCTTCTTGTTTCCTGGCGTAATCAAGAGCGGCTTCTAAAAGCCTAGTTGATATACCTTGTAGCCTAAAGGGTTTGGCTACATAGAAGCACACCACTGACCATACTGGTTTGTCGTCAACCCTTTTCAGTGCTCTAGATCTTTCCAGTCTGGGATATTCTTCCCTGGGAGCTATGGAACACCAGCCTATGGGTTGACCATTAGAATAGGCTAGTATGCCAGGGACTTTTCCAGACTTGACTGTGGCTTTCAAGGCCTCTTTGTTTTGTTTGCCTCTCTGTTTCATCCACTGAGTTGCTGAGAGCCTCCACCACATGCACCAACATGTACGACATACTTTGTCTTTCTCAAAGAGCTTTTTAAGGTCTGACCATCTCTCAGAAGTCAAGGGGTGGAACATTAAATCTAATGTCATGGCTTTTCCCTTCCCTGATTCAATAAGATTGGGGTTTTAACGCTTTCGGGCTTTGGAAAATATGCACCGTATTGGGGGTCTAAATGGGCCTCAACTATCCATCAAGATGCCGAGGACGCAGTTTTTGAATATTTAGCTGAACAGTGCCAAGCGCGCCTCCACTTATACATATATAAATCCAATACGAATGCGAATGCCTTATATTTCTGGAATTGGATATGTAGTGGTAGAACGAAGGAGACTAGACCATACTGGTCTACATATTTTTGAGGTAAGGATGGTGAATTAGGTCAGAGCGAAGAAGAAATTGATACTTTGGATTGTTACACCACTGCTCGCATATACAATCATCTTTTTTGCTTTTGGGTTCTATTTATCCTTTGTACATGATGCGCTTATGCGACTCCCGGGAAACAGAATGCAATTATCTGCAATTGAGACTCTTGAAGCAATCGTGGTAGGGTATTATTATTTCTTGTATGTTCTTCCACTTGCTGCATGGTTTAGCGGTGGACTTATAGGGAAAGCAGCTTTGATATTGCTAACTGCTGTTTGGGTGCGATATCTAGTCAAATTCCGTGGAGATCATAAGCGCACGCAAGAGCTCTCGTAGCTACCACTTCTAGTGTATCGCCAACATAGAGGCTACAAGCTCTCCCGCAGACGAAAGTGAACACCTCACACCTAATGGAATTGTTCTGAAGTTAACAGATTGGAATTCTTCCGTGTGCTAGATCCATTGTAAACTTGTCGATGTTCGCTAACTCAGCATCCACAACTTCCTTTATGCTTTTCTCAACGCTTTCCAGAGAATTTCCAGAATGCAAAACCACTTGTGCCGCGGCAATCGCTGGCTGGTCGATTGGCCTGCCGATCTGGCTAAGCAACCATATGTAAACTTCCTCCAACCCCGGCACCTTTTGGTGTACATTATTGGCGATGCGATGCGTCAGAATATTGTATATTTTTCCTACGTGGCTAACAGGGTTCTTGCCCGCAGCTGCTTCAGAACATGTTGGACGGTTTAGAGGTATTATGCCGTTAACACGATTTCCTCTGCCGACCTCTCCTGAATCAGCGCTCTCTGCACTCGTGCCAAGCACGGAAAGATATACTCCTCCAACACCTCTGCCTTCAACATCTAGTGTGTTCAAGTCAACATTTACTTCATCGAAGCTTACGTTTGTTTTCACATACATTTGAATGTCCTCAAGAGCCTCACTTTTCTTTCTGAAGTAATCTTTCTCACTTTTTATGTATCGATCAATGAGGGGCATGGAGATTGTCAAGCTAAGGTCATTGTTTTTTCTCAGTCCCATGACCTTGATATCTTCTCCCGACTCAGGAAACTTCTTCTTGAATAATGGAGAGTTAGCGTACTTCTCGGTCTTCAAGACTATCCTTTCTAATCTTGTCATAGGTGCATAACCGACCGCAGCTGAAGTGTCGTTCGCTCCAAGAACCTTTCCTTTTCGTTCAAAAATGTCGACAAGTTCTGGAGACCCTGGTTTCAACTCGACGCGGTACTTGACATGTTTTTCAGGGTGAACAAAACGCAAATTGCCTTTTATCCATTCTTTGGATGCTTGAAGGGCTAGTTCTTCGACGGGTATTTCAGTTCCACCTGCTTCCCTCGTAGCTCTGTCCCCTAGTATGAGAAGCATAGGTTCTTTCACTGTTCCTCCTCCGAAGTTGGGCTCCACATCGCCTGCAACTAACAGAGATTTATCGGCGTTATGGTGGAGGACGGAGCCTGCTTTTTCCAGATATTCTTTGCACAGTCTCACTGAGACGGTGTCCATGATGGCGTCGCACATCGAGTCTGGGTGCCCAAGCCCTTTTCTCTCTACAATTTCAACTCTTTGCTGTTCTACAAGTGTGTGTTTTGAGTGGTCGACAAGAATGTTTCGCAATGGGAATTCACCTTGGCAAGGCTTATTAAATGCGTGCAAATATATATTTTGCGATATCTACTTTGCATAAAAAATAACTGAGGGTTATAAAAGATGATTCCGACAGGTATGCAGCTTAAGAAGCTTAGAATCGACGCAGGGCTTACCCAACAACAACTGGCACAGCTGGTCGGAATTTCCCAAGCCCACATAGCAAAGATTGAAAACGGAAAAGTGGACCCTAGGCTATCCACCGTCAACAAAATCCTTCAAGTGTTAACAGAAGGAGAGGAGAGAAAATGCGGAGAGATTATGACCTCTAACGTAATCTCAGCTAAACCGAGTGACAAGGTGCTAGAAATAAGCAAGGTTATGATGAAAAGGGCAATCTCCCAGCTACCAGTAATGCATAATGGAAAGATCATTGGTACCGTGACTGAAGAAAGCATAATCAAAAACCTACACGTTAACATTGCAGACGAGACAGTGGAGAAGATAATGGACCCTCCTTTACCTTGTGTCCCCAAAGACACGAGTGTAAATATGATTCGTCCCCTGTTTGAAGATCATCCGGGAATCTTAGTCATGCAGAAAGGTGACGTGATAGGTATAATAACGCGGTCAGACTTATTGAAGACCGTTTCTAAGACCTCATAGAAGCTTTTTCTTCTACACTTTGTTGTTAATTTTTGTTTTCAAAGATGT
>CAYGBS010000066.1:0-478 GCA_964348215.1 uncultured Candidatus Bathyarchaeia archaeon | reverse complement strand
AATTGATAAATACTTGTATCCACAACTGAAGAAACTATGGATGACTCTGTCGGAATAGAATGCGGAGTATTCGGCGCCATCGATTTCAAGAAAAGACCTATTTTTCCCCATGTCTATTGGGGCATGCGCGCCCAGAATCACAGAGGTCACCAATCCCACGGCTTCTTAACTTTCGACGACAGATTCCACGCCTACCGCAATCTAGACCTCATTCCAAAAATAAAGAAAAAAGATATACAAGAATGGTTAACCCGCTTACCTGGTCACTTAGGCATCGGCAATGTACGATACACAACCTCTGGGCATCAAAATGAGGACGCTTTGATCAAGGGCACCCAGCCCATGGCCGTGGAGACAGAGAAGCTAAGGCTGGCTGTTTCCTTCAATGGAAACATCGTCAACACCTCCCAACTTAAAAGGGAATTCTGCAAAACTTTTCCCAACTTTTCTTATGAGTGTGATGCCGAATTAATCTGTA
>CAYGBS010000065.1:2860-9341 GCA_964348215.1 uncultured Candidatus Bathyarchaeia archaeon | reverse complement strand
CTTAGCCAATCGCCTATCGCTTATCTTGGCATTCTTCATCAACTCAAAAAGAACCTTATAGTCAACATCCTTGAGCTTCATGACCCTTCAATAGCATATATTCCACAGAACGAGTTTTATGGCTTGTGGAACAAACCAGTTACCTAAACTAGGTCTAGTTTTCATAGGGGCTGTTGGACTATGCTCTTTCTTCGGTACACTAGTTCTGGTGGAAGGGTTTTTGTGCTTGTTTTTATATATTTTCTATGAAATTGAACGATATTGTAGAGTTGGAAGGAGAGTCTTCTTGATTTGGTGAAAAAACTGGTAGAGAAAGGAAAGATCTTGTATGCTTGTGAGAGATGTGGCTTAAAATATGGAGAAAGAGATTGGGCTGAGAAGTGTGAAAGGTTTTGTACCGACCATAACGCTTGTTCGTTAGAGATCACAAAGTATGCTGTTGAGAAGCCTTAGGAGTGGCCGCGTAGAATACAGGGTCAACAGTTCTCTGTCAAGCGAACTTTTAAATCTCGAAAGCCATTTAATAGTAAAGCTGGAAAATTTATGGAGAAAAAGATGTTGAGTGAGCGTAAAACCCCCAGAATCTTGAGAACTCTTCCCCGAGACAAGGCCTTCTACTTCTTCACTTCCATAGGGAACTACACCGGAGAAAGCGCTTCGTCTTTAGAGGAGTTTGTCAAGAAAATTCTAGACGTAAACGTCAAATCTTTAGAGTTTCACCTTTACCGTGGCGATTTCGGAAAATGGATTGCTAGCACACTTGAAGACAAAGTTCTAGCCAACAAAGTTAAGAAACTTAGAGAATCAAAACCGATAGGAATTGACCTTAGAGACAGGCTTTACCTTATAGTTTCGAAGCACTACGAAAACCTCAAAAAACCACGTTCAACATCGTCCACTTTCACAAAAACAAAGCCCACCACGATAACCTTTGGAAGGTCACGATCCCAGGAAACTGCGAAAACCTAAGCTAGTAGTAATGTGCTTTTCAGTCTCAATTTAAGAGATTGACTACTCTAGACCGCTTCCACTTAGCTAAGGTAGCCATAAACACAATTTGAAAGAATCCTCTCACAAAGCCTGAAGATGTCTCATTCTTCCTTGTCAGAACAACGTAGTCTCCAGCTTCTTCTGTGTGTGGGTAGTAATCCAAAGTTGCCCCAAAGGGTGGGTGATCTAATTGATTTATCCTCTGTATAGCACCGCGAACGGTGTAAGGATCTTTGGCAAGCAAATACCTAAGCAAGCTTATAGTAGAGCTGTCGGTATCGCTTAGCTCCACCCAGTTAGTCCACCCTATGACTACTTTGGCGCCTCTACTTACAAGCGCTTCAGCCATAGTGGTCTCATTAAGGGTATTGCATCCCATCAAGATAATTACACAATTGCTGTCAAATCTACCTTGCATGCTGGAACCCACAAATGTAGGGCCGATTGCGAAATATTCATTGTACGGAGGGGTGAGAAACTCCGCGTGGCTTATCTGGCTTCCATAGACAGGTACATAGTGCTGTAATGCCTTGCCCTCATCATAAGGTTCTGAGGTGAACAGGTCAACGAAATCACTTTCATTTCGTACCGCCCCGTGGACTCTCAAAAGGGCTATCTTGCCGCTTTTTGAGGGAAGGTCTTTGTAAAAGTCCACCGTAATGTCTGTGCTAGGGTGGTATTTCACTTCAAATCTGGAAGCATTCAGTATAGACGTAGCTGTAATATTGAAAGCGATTGATTGATTGATTAGAGCAGCTTCAGTAGCCAATTGGTCTATTATGGCAGCCGTCCAATCTTCGGTGCGTGATTGGAAAAACATGTAATATCCTATTAGTACAGCCAAGAGAACGATAGTGACCAGCACAACGCTGTATACTAGCTTCCTGTTCGAACTCTTCGTCGTCTTCATCTTTTGTTCTCTAGTCATCGAAATCCCAGTTCAGTAGGCATGAATTATCCAAGACATGGTATACGTGTCGAGGCTCTTTAATTTCTCGCTAACAACCACAAATCTTAGCTTTCGCCCAGCTTCTTCAACTGATTTCGATACATTTTCACTATCTCCTCATCTCTAGTGGCATCCTCAGCTGATTTGTCAAGCCTGTAATTTCCAGTAAATCTAGGAAACCTAATAGCTAGACCACTTCCCTTGCGAATCTCACCCATGGCACAAGTGTGCACCGGGCTCAATGTGATCTCTGCGCCTAGAACTTCAATCACGACAGCGGGCTTAAACCACACATCTGCATCAAGCATCGATTGCACTCTTGGATGGATGTTAGAAATCCTATGTTTTTTCATCATCTTCGGGAGCCTTCCCAAATCTTCATCAGTGAAGCCTGTGCCGCATTTTGTCACCGTTTCGAAACTATCTTTCTTTGGGTTATAAGCGGCTAGAAGTAGCGCTCCATATGTCCCTGCACGTTTTCCTCGGCCGTGAAATGCCCCCACAACTGCCAAGTCTACTGTGTCAGTCATCTCGCTTTTGTATTCTCGCTTGTATTTTATCCACATCCAGCCCCTTGCACCTGCCTGGTAAACCGAGTCTTTGGCTATTGACTTGCACATGAGCCCTTCACAACCGTTTTCTACAGCCTTCTCAAAGAAACGCTCCATTTTTTCAACGTTATCTACGATTAGGGATTCCGCCGTTTCCACCCGGCTGCCTTCTTCGATTAGCTGTTCAAGTTTCTTATGCCGAGCTAAATAGGGCTTTAGGGTATAATCTTCTCCATCAGCATATAATACATCGAAAGCAAAAAGCGAAACCGGATACTCTCTCATAGCCTCTCTAACGCCGTACTTTCGTCTGCGATGCATCAACTCTTGAAAGGGCTTCATCTCACCAGTATCTACATCTACGGCAACGACTTCTGCTTCAACAATGGCGTCTCTTGCCTTAACATTCGCTTTCAAAAGCTCTGCAGCGTCGGGGTACTGGTTTGTAATGTTTTCGAGGCGACGCGAAAATAAGGTTACATGATCGTCCTGTTTGTGAGCTTGCACGCGCTCTCCATCGTATTTGAATTCTGCTATGCATTTGCCGCCGAGCTTCTCCAAAATCTCCTCTGCTGAGCCTAATCTCTCTGCAAGCATTGGACGTATGGGGTTTCCAATTGACACCTCGAATTCTCGAATGCCCTTTAACCCTCTTCCAGCAACTGTCTCGGCTACCTTTCCAAGATCTGAGGAAATGTTGTAAGCTCTCTCCAACGCGTCTCTCGCCTCTTTTCCACCCCCGTAGGCGATTGCCAGCGCGTCTAAGACGGTCATGTCTGCAATTCCCAGTCTTAGGCTTCCTGTCACAATTCTAATGATGTATTTTGCCTCTTTTGGTGTAGCACTTGTCAAGAGTCCTGCGAGGAGGTTTAGCTTTTTGTCCATGGAACCCGTGCCAGAGGCTCTCGCCATCTTGTCAAGCGTGCTATAAACGCTTTCAACTGTTAAGGGCGACCCTTTGAACAGTGTTGCTTGGGTCTTTTTCGCTAGGAATTTTTGAGCAGTTTCACCTATGTCTCCCGTTTTGGCTAGGTCGTCTCCAATTTCCTTCTCAGTCTTCCCCGTTGCCTTTCCAACTGCTTGGATGGCAAGTTTCTCAGCTATTCCTGTTTGAACGTCTACAAAGTCGGGGTACAGCTTTCCCTGTGTAAGGTAAACCACCTTACCTATTATACTCTTGGAGGTAAGTCTAAGAAGCTCCACCAAATAGTCGGTCATCTCAAGCCTCTTAGTCGTGGCTTCAATCTTCTCGTAGCAATTGGCCAGCAGAGAGAACTTCAAACAGACTCCCTAGCGTTAACTTAACGAGACAAACCAAAAATAAGCTTTTCAATCTAGGCTAGAAAGCCCATGCGACGATAGTGCTGCTCTCAAACAAACCACAGCAAATCATGTACACAACAGGACACCCTTTTTATACGATTTTGTGTCATCTCTGACGGAGACAACTGACAATCATGGAGAAGAGAAGACTCGGCAGAACAGATTTACAGGTTTCAGCTGTCGGGTTTGGAGGTATACCGATCATAGCCCTTTCTAGAGGTGAAGCAGAAAAAGTCGTAAGATACGCCTACGAGAAGGGTATCAATTACTTCGACACGGCTAGAGCATATGGGGACAGCGAAGAGAAGATAGGAGCAGCGTTGAAAGACGTGAGAGATCACATTGTCATGGCAACCAAGACTCATCAACGAACCAAGGAGAGTGCTGCCAGAGCTGGCCTCAAACAAAGTCTTAGGAACCTGCAGACTGACCGAATAGACATTGTTCAACTCCACGGCATAGATAATGAAGAAGTACTAAAGAAGGCCACAGGTTCAGAAGGGTCTTTATCTGCTCTAGAAGAGGCCAAAGCTCAAGGGAAAATAGACTACATAGGAATCACTGGGCACAACCCCTACGTTCTGGCAAAAGCAATGGAAACTGGAAAGTTTGACACAGTTCTAGTTCCACTAAATGTTCTTGACAGAAGAGCCACCGAGAAAATGATTCCGTTAGCTAACGAATTGGACGTAGGCGTTGTCATCATGAAGGCGATGGGTGGTTGTGGAGCTCCACTGCAATATCCTCAGTGGGGTGCCAGGTTTTTGGGTAAGCCTGAGGTGGACTGGCCCGATTCAACAGAGTTTGCCGCCCATTTCGGAGAAGATGGGGTTGAAAGAGCTAGACGTTCACTAAGGTTTGTGCTGGCTCACGATGTCGATGCTGTCATACTTGGATTACGCTCTGCAGACGAAATAGACAATGTTGTGAAGACTGCAGAGGAGTTCAAGGGGCTTACCCCTGAAGAGGAGGCTGCCTACAAATTGGAAGAACTACCACCTGAGCTATTCTGCAGAGAATGCGGATTGTGCATGCCGTGTCCAGATGGCGTCGAAATCCCGACGATCCTGAGGTGGGATATGTACTATAGCTTCTACAGCATAAAAAAATGGACGAGAGAACAGTACCCGAAGCTCCGTTCAAAGGTGAACAGCTGTACAGAATGCGGCGAATGCGCGAACAAGTGTCCTTATGATCTTCCAGTAATTAAGATGCTTAAGGAAGCCGAGAGAAGGTTAGAATAAACTCATATGGGACTAGGCTAATCGGTCCTGATGATGGGACTACGGAACGGGTCTAGAAAGTCTCTCGATGGACAATCTCACTTATTGGTCTCCTTCTCCGCTGTGTCGGCGTCACCGAGGGATAGCCAACTGGGATTATGGCAACTGGTCTCACATGGGACGGAGTGCTTAGAGCCTTTCTCACCATTTCTTCCCGGAAGGCTCCAACCCAGCATGCCCCGAGCCTCATTGCGTACGCGGCAAGCAACATGTTTTGTGTGGCTGCGGCAGTGTCTTGTATGCAGTACAGGTTTATTCCACGACTTTCATATCGTTGTCCTGATCGCGGCTGGTTCGCACAGACCACGATTACAACTGAAGCCTTTTTGATGAAATTTTGGTTCAGAGCCGCGACTGAAAGCTTCTGCTTTATCTGAGGATCTCTTACGATGACGAATTCCCATGGTTGGAGGTTGCCTGCTGAAGGTGCATGCCTGGCGGCATCAATAAGCATTTCAACCTGTTCTTCAGATACTGCAGTCTTTTCAAAAGCGCGTATGCTTCTTCTGTTCCTGATCGCTTCAAATACATCCATTGATTCTCAGCCTTCTGTGTGACTATATTCTTACAGCAGTTTCTACTGTGATTCCTTGCTGGGTTATAACAAAGGGGATAAGCTTGGGCACCGGGATTGTTTTCATCTTCTTTATTCTGATCCGACTATTGATGCCGCCGCCGACTTCTAGTTGAACGAATTCCAGAACACCGTCCACGAACTCTTGTACAGCGATTTCTGTACGAGGATCATTCATGCCTTTAGTTAAGATGAGTAGATGCACTCCGCCATGGGTTCGAGAAGATTCTAAAAGCGCTTCGATAATGCCGAAGGCTTGTTTAAGCTTTTGTCGCATCAGGAGATGGGAGAGAGAATCCAATAAAGTCCAGTGTCCTTCTCGTACTTTCGAAGATGATTTTTCCCGAAAACCTTGGGTGCTTTTTGAGGAGCGAAGATCGACGAATTCCCACTTTTTTGATTTTTCTAGATCTTCGAGTTTCCATCCACGATCTGCGAAGTTTTCTCTCAAGATATCGTCAGATTTTAGCGTGGTGAAATAGACGGACTTGCCTTTTCTCAGGGCGTGAAGATACAAGATTTGTTTTGCAAGGAGGTCATGGCCTGAGCCTGGTTCTCCCAGCATTAGAATAACACTCTTTGTAGGAAGCCCCCCAAGTGTCTTATCCAATCCCTCTACCCATGTCTTCATAAGCTCCATGTTTTTCCCCATCACGGTTGGTGAACATGTTATATAAGTTGAGGGATATTTTACTTTCTAAACGAAGCCGTAGGGTGAATCTCGTGGAAAAGCTTCCAGCGACAAAACTTCTCTACTATGATGATGCCTATTTGCGTGAGTTCGGAGCCGAGGTTTTGGATGTCACAGGAG
>CAYGBS010000065.1:0-2850 GCA_964348215.1 uncultured Candidatus Bathyarchaeia archaeon | reverse complement strand
CAAATTAGCAGGTGTGATTCTTGACAAGACGACTTTTTATCCGACGGGCGGCGGGCAGCCTTCAGATAGAGGCAACATAGAAGGAGGAAACGGTAAGATTAGCGTTGTGGACACCCAATGGAACAGAGGTCGGGTTCTACACATAGCAGACAGCGCAGATGGTAAAATCAAACGGAGCGAGATGGTTAAAGGCGTCATTGACTGGAACCGCCGATATGCTTTGATGAAGAACCATACTGCAGCTCATGTAATGGCGGAAGCCGTCAGACAAGTTCTTGATAGGCCAGTGGAGATCGTGGGTTCTGGACTGGATGTTGACAAAGTGCGTTTAGATCTTGCTCTGGAGAGTTCTTTGAGGCCCAAGTTTCAAAGAATCGAAGATGCTGCAAACGGTATCATAAAGGAAGACAGGCCTCTCAAGATAGAGATTATGAAACGTGAAGACGCTGAAAGATATGTTGAGAAATTCCATGAAAGCTTGAAAACCCTGCCACCCAATGTTTTACAAGTGCGTATCGTTGAGGTCAAAGATTTGCATGCATGTGCATGCGGCGGAACACACGTAAAAGCCACTGGTGAGCTCGGTGCCATAAAGATTCTTGGACGTTCTTCTAAGGGTAAGGGTGTGGAACGGTTAGAGTTTAGGGCGGAAAATCCTTAAGGGTCGATCCCTTTGTTATTTGTGGATGATGAGCAAGAGAGTCATATGAGCACTGCTATGATAACTCTCGACGGGCGATCTGACAAAAATTCTTCGCCTTCCAGTCGCACAAAATTGCTGATAAGGATAGATTGAAATACTTCAAAGTCGCAAAAAGCGTCAAAGGTTGCTTATTCCATGAACGAGTTGCTGGATTGGTTCAAAAGGCGCCGCGAGGCGGTTGCGGTAAGAACGACGAGGCAGCACCTTGCAACAACTATATCCATAGTGGATGACTCGGAAAAAGTTGAAATGGTTAGAGGGTTGAAAGATCATGTTGGAATTATTATTGTTAGATGTTGAGGAGGGAGAAGAGAATGTCTAAGACTCCTATTGAAATCTCAGAGTTGCGGAAACTGGCTGACGGCGACACTGTAAAGGAACTAGCTGACTTCCTTGAAGAAAGACTGGAAGATGTGGAAATCGACATGACTGGCAGTGAAATAATCGTAGGCTATGAAGAGGAAAAGAAAACTTTTTCTCGTTCCCATCTGCGAACTCTTCTACGTAAATTCCTACACAAGGCTGATCTCAAGGACTTTCGCGTAATTGCTGGAAGGGAAAACACCTTTGTCATCAAACAGAGAAAAACGAGTGTAGAGGAATAAATTCCCATCACATCTTTCATTCATTTGCCCGCAGCCACTGAGAAAACTCCTAGAATTACTAAAACAGCCCCCAGGACAAAGACTGGTGCGGGGAATTCAGCGAGAATGGCGATGCCCAGAAGGGTTGCTCCTAATGGCTCAAGAAGGGCCGTTGTGGCTGTTTCGAAGGATTTTAGTCTGGAAAGTGAGGAGAAATACAGTGTGTGGGCGATGGCTGTCGGTAAGATGCCGAGCCCCATTAGGGGTAGAAGCATCTCCAAGGTGATTGAGAATTCAAACGTTGTTCCTGTGACGACCATTGTTGCTCCCACTGTGATGGCTGCCGCCAGGTATATGAAGAGCATAGTTGGCAAAAGGGGAAGTCGGATACGTTTCTCTCTGCCGTAGTTGAGGTAGAAGCCCTCTGCAACGGCCGCCAAGGTTGCCTCCAAGTCTCCTATCAGGCTAGCTGTATTTCCTCTTCCAGCTTCTCCATAAGCTATGAAACCAGCGCCGATAAAGGACAAGGCCATGCCACCTAGAGCGAGTTTTGAAGGTTTCATACTGTAAACAAAAGTCGATATAATCATGGAGAAAATGGGTGTCGTATTAACCAATACTGTTGCGTTCAAGATAGTTGTGTCTTTCACTGCTGAGACAAAAAGCATGAAATGCGCCCCCAACAGAGCCCCCAAAACCAAGAAATGCTTGAAGTTTCTCCGAGTCAAGTCAGCGCCCAGCTTCCTCTTAAACGCGAAGATGATTAAAGACAGCAATGCCGAGGCGATTATCAAACGCCAAAGAGCAATTGAAAAAACGTTTATGCCAGTTACCAGGCGGATGAAAATGGCTGCGGTACCGAAGAGTATCCCTGCGGTAATGCCCTCTAGTACCGCGAGTTGTCTACTTTTCTCAAACATCGAGCAACGCCGTGCTATTTCTCAGCAGCAACTCTGCTCACGTCAACTTCCTTTTCCAGCCTTATCACGTGTTCCGCCTTCTCTGCAAAGGCTTCGTTGTGGGTAACCGCAATTATCTGTTCTATAGCCTTCAGACGAGCAACTGCTTCAGCCAAACGGTCAACAGAACGATCTTCTCTACCCAAGCTCTCGGTAGGCTCGTCTAACAAGAGCATCTGCAAGCCGTGTCCTGTTCGCGCTTGCATGATGAGCTGACCTAGAGCAAACCTATAAGCGAAGGCTAGAAGACTTCGTTCTCCGCCTGAAAGGTATGAGGCTTCTCGTTCGTAACCTTCTTGACTCTTGATGGAAGGAGTGTAAGTCTCGTCAATGCGGGCTAGCAAGGTGGTTCCTTCTTCACCAACAAGGCTGTCAAGGACCTGTTGAACCACTCGTTCCAAAATCCTCACGAATTCAGTACGTAATTTCGGCTGTATACTTCTATAGGCGTCACGAATGCCATCAACGGTTTCCAGCAGTTTCTCTATCTTTTTCATTCTATCTATCTTTTGCTGAGCTCTCTCGAGACGTTCACGAAAATCTTCAATCCTGATAGCTGCGTCCTGTTTGAGGCTTGTGTCGGGCACCAGTTTTGCCTCTATTA
>CAYGBS010000064.1:8250-9837 GCA_964348215.1 uncultured Candidatus Bathyarchaeia archaeon | reverse complement strand
ATGGAGACCAGTATCAGCGTGGCAAATATCCAGCCGAACGAAAAGACGATGAAAAGAAGGGTAAACAGAACTCCATGAACGAACACCTTGCCAAAGAACTTCAATCCCACTTTTTCCCTTTCCGGCTTCGACACCTGACCGTCCTCCGATGTTTGACGGTAGATACCCGATTCTATGCGATGCTTCTCAGTGAGAGGTCCAACAGACATTCTAATGAGAAGTTTCTCTCCACAATTTGCACACACATCAGCATCACGTGGATTTCTCTCTCCACAATTGTAGCAGACCCAAAACTCCTCAAGTTGTTTGTAATGACCAATTACTCGTTGAATGAAAGAACGCAGTCTACAGCCTCCCCTTCTCAGCGACCAACATTATACAACCGTGTCGCTATCACCTTTAAGTTTTTCTGAAAGAAAACATGGCATGTGCGTGCCTCCTAGACACATCATCACCATCTCGTTACGCCAAATATGGATAGGTGAACCGCTTCACCCATGATAAGATTGTTCTCTATGTCAATCCATTTGGTGATATTTATCCAACGTTGGTCTGGTGCCAAAATGTGCCCATAATTTCCAGCTGCAAGAACTACATCAAAGATGTCAACATCCCCGTCTCTGTCGATATCGCATTCAGGCAAGAATTTAGGATCTCCCTCCTCAGAGCCATAAACGCCAGCAATCCGTACAATATCAAAGATGTCAACGTCGAAATCCCAATCTACATCTCCTGCTAGGGTCACGTATTGCATTAACTGCAGGTTCTCTTCATCCATTTGAGTCAAATTCGAGTCGTCATAAATGACTCTAACAGTGATGTTGCCGGTGTAACGGGCAGTCGTCACTATGCTATAATACTGCACAACCGAGAGCCCTAAGGGAGGTTCCGGTCCATCATCGAATTTCTCCGCGGATGTAATACCCTCCGAAGTCACGCTCCTGAATATGAGGCCTACGTCGTCAGAGCAGAAGACAATGACATCCTCTCCCACTGGGGTAAGGGGTCCGAAGGAACCGGAGAGCGGATACCTATCTACGTTAACTCCGTCAATGATATACGGGGTATCTCCTATCCCATCACTTCCTGTCTCGTTTTGATATGGACCCCTGTACAGATCTGTTCCATTGTAGCCACCCCAGAAGTTGCCCCCAGAAGGGTAGTCCATGTCCCAAGAATTGGACAAGTCGGGAGTGACTGTAGTAACATGAGCCCAAGTGTTGCCTACAAAGTTGTTGTGATAGAAGAGATTGCCCAGTGAATCGCCGAGATGGATCCCACGATTGTTGTCCGCTATCTCGTTCCCATGAACGCTGATTCCAGTTGAGTTGGACAGTAATATACCTGCTAGGGTGTTGCCTGCAATGTGGTTCTCAAGGATCGTGCTATCATTGCAAATGCCCATAGCAACCCCATATTGATTACCTATTATATCATTCCCAAAGATCGAGACATTAGATGACTGATACGCGTAGACACCGTACTGGCTGCTTGAGATATCATTCCCGTATATTCTCACATTTGATGAGAGGGAGATCGAAACTCCGATCCCCGAAACATCGTTCCTGACAGTGAAGCCAGTGATGT
>CAYGBS010000064.1:0-8240 GCA_964348215.1 uncultured Candidatus Bathyarchaeia archaeon | reverse complement strand
TTAACGTTGTCTTCTGTTATGGCGAAAGTAGCCACGTCGGAGCAATCGACTGTTGTGTTGGCCAAGTTTTCGCTGATAAGAGATACAGATTTGTTCACGGCTACGTTCTCATAATATGTTCCCGGTAACACGAGGACAATGTCTCCCGGGTATGCGCGATTTACCGCTTGTTGTATCGTGGAAAAGTCTGCAGGTCCATCATCATCCACGGTCCAAATGACAGGTCTGGGAAACGCTGCTTCAAGGACGTCAAGCACGTCGTCCAGACTGGTTGGGTCTGTCCAGAGCAGCTTCAATTGTTCCCAAAATGTGACTTGAAAGTCAGATCCTCCTCTACCGCCAACCGTATCGTCAAGGTCTGGCAACATCTCCTTCCCCTCAAGCATCTCCGCCACCATCCTATCAGTTTGCGGATACGCGTTTAAAGGTACGTTAACGTTTGTGGCGAAGTGACCACCCTGAGCAACCAGAATCTCCTGTCCATCAGCGCTCGCGAGAAATCTGAAGAGATCCAGAGCTTCATCCGGATGTTCCGAATAGATTGGGACGAAGAAGTAGTCTGGGCCAAATACGTATCCTTCCGCTCCAGGCAGAGAGAATACACCAAGGTCTGTCGAGTTGTCAACCATGCTGATTATCCAACTGCCGCTGAAGTATAGGCTATAATTCCCCTGCCACCAAAGATCCATTGCGTTCAGCCATTCAATAGGTTCGCTGAAGTTTCCCTGAAGTAGAGGAGTAAGCCTCTCTGAGAAAATATTCCTCACTCCGCTGCTGTTCCAAGCGCTCTTCCCACAGGTCAGATTACGGTGCAGTTGGGGACCGCCGAAGGTTATCAAGAAGTGTTCTGCTATGTCTGATAAAGGCCACCCAACCTGATCACCGCTGGCTATAGGGTTCACAATTCCTTCTATGCTAGCAATGTCGTCAAGTAGTGTGAGGAATGCATTCCAGTCAGTAGGTTCAGCCAGACCATTTGCAGAAAAAAAGCTCTTCCTGTACCAGAACCCTGGCTTAGCCTTGCCTGTATACGAACCACCATAGAGCCTACCTTCAACTCTGATCGCGTCAAGGACCCCTGGCAGAAAGTCAGATTCATTGATTAAGTAGGTCACATCAACCAAATGACCCTGAACACCCATCTCTTGAATGAACCAAGGAAAAGCAAAAATCAAATCGCCAGGCGTCCTTCCTTCTTCGAACTCTCCCGGCAGAAGTTGCGTAAGCTCAGTGGCATACGTCTGATTGTATTCCACGTTTATTCCTGTCTGGTTCTCGAAGGCTCCTAGGGCTAGAAGAAAGTCATCTCGTTCTGATCCATACCACGGACCTATAACCCTAAGCGTTACAGGTGGGGCTTCAGCGAATTCGATTTTCGATGTCACAAGAAGCAAACTGCCCAGCAGAACAAGGATCAAAGAAGCCGCTAATCTTGTTGATTTCACTGTGGCTTCATCCTTTCCCCATAGTATAGTGTACCTTCGGGATTATTAGGCTTTCTGAACTGAACATTTCACACATAACCTTGCAGTAGTCTCTTTTCCTATGAAAAATAAAGAAAGAAGAAAAGTTGCTTAAAGAAGAGAGAGTGAGAAGGAAACGTTAGCTATAGATCCTCAGAGTAACTACGAAATCTAAACACAGATGAGAATGAAGGTCCCTCCTGTACCTTCCCTGTTCTCTTCTTTTGACCACTTGTGATGCTAACGCTTCTCACCCTTCATGAAGAAATAGGTTCTGTAAGGTTTGAATCCAACCTTGGTGTAGACTCGAATCGCTGGCGGATTGTCAGTAAGTACATGAATAATTGCAGTGGGTTTCTTCTCTAGGATCTGCTTAACTGAGCAGGAGATCAGGGATGTCGCATAGCCTTTGTTCCTGTGAGCTTCACGTGTGGCCACTGTGACTACATGACCCAGATTCTCGGTTAGACGTGTTCTGCAGAAAGAAGCAAGTTCTCCATGGACTTTTATTCCAAAGCAAATCAGGCCGTTCATTCTCTCAGCAACTTGCTCACTCGTTACCTCTCCCCAGAGCTCAGGATCAACCTGCTGCATTATAGACGCGATTTGCCCAGCATCAGAACTATCCAGCTTGACTATCGGATGCTTCGTCTGAAGCCTCTCTTCCCCCTTATGAAGCACCATAAGCATCAATTCATGACTTACTATCGGTTTGTACTTTTCAAGGACATACTGCTTATGCTGCTTCAGGGCCTGCAGTTGGACCTTTTCCAGATCAAGTTTTTCCACCAAGGCTCTTGCGCTTTCACGACTTCCCCTTATCTGAACTACCCTCTTGTCGTAGATTAGCATCATTCCGTCGATGTGATTCTCCTTCAAGGCTAACAGGATCTCTGTTTCGTCTCTGTTGAACTTCCAATCATAGGCAAAGAAGTGATAGTGAAAAATGTCCTGATTGACAAGTTCCCAGAAACTTTGTTCCAAGGCAGGTCCGAGAGTGACGATTTCCATCCAAACTCTCTCTTCGACAATCACTACTTCAAATCGTAAAACGCGTGCATTTAGATAAATCAATTGGAAAGGATTAGATTAGCACGTTGTACACGGAAGAGAGAGTCCCATTAGAATTGTTTTCTTCTACTTTGCATATCTCTCTTCTTTCCAAGGATCAGCCGTGTCACTGTAGCCCCGTTTCTCCCAATACCCTAGCTCATGTTTGTCCGTGAACTTGATCTTGCTGATCCACATAGCGCTCTTGTAAGCGTACTTCTTGGGCACTACCAGCCTTAAAGGACCTCCTCTTTCCAGTTGAAGAGGTTTGCCTCCCAACTTGTAGGCTAGCAGAACGTTTTCCTTCAGCAAATCTGCTAACCGCAGAGAGGTTGAATACTCGTCGAGGCATTCAAACACAACATGTTTTGCGTCCTTCTTGGGTTTAGCCATGTCAACAATGGCATTGAAAGGGACGCCTTCCCACTTGTTCTCCAGAATGCTCCAGCCTTCAACGCAGTGGAAGTCTGAAACGCTCACAACTGCTGGAAACTTCAGGATGTCCTCAAGGGTTAAGGAGAGGGGATTTTCAACATTGCCGTAAACAGTGAGCTTCCAAGCGTTTAAGTCGAATTTCGGAACTTTTCCCTTGTGGCGGAGAACTACCTTCTTGGCTTCAACCTGTCCAGGCGGCAGTTTCCCGTTTTTCAAGCGTTTTCACTTCTACGATTGCGGATTTTTTTGTCTTTTTAAGCTTTTCGGTTGCATAAGGTTTAAATACGGCGAAGTTTCTGGTCTGTCTGTCCTTTTGTGAGGGGATCAGGGAAACTTGCAGCGTCTAGGCCGTGTGCTTCACGCAAGCTCAAGTCATAATTTAATTCTAAAGGCGGAAGCCATCCCGAAAATCAGGGACGAGGTTGTAGACGAAAATCTGAAACCTGTTGGACAAGTTTTCGATGTTTTCGGTCCTGTTTCTTCACCTTATGTTTCAGTAAAGCCTGCAATATCTGAGCCACAGCATCTGGTTGAAAGAACGCTTTACACGCGCCCCTCCACTTCAAGGAGAAAGGAGAAGAGAAAGAATGGAAGATAAAGTGAGCTCTCCATCTGCAGCCACCTCTACAGAGCCAGTTAAGGTTCAGAAGTGTCCTGAATGCGGAGGCGACCGTCTAATACGGGACTACGACGCTGCTGAAATCGTCTGCATGGACTGCGGCGTGGTAATTGCTGCAAAACTCCAAGACAGGGGCCCTGAATGGAGGGCATTTAACCACGAGCAGCGAGCCAAAAGAACACGAGTCGGTGCGCCGCTAACGTACACAATTCACGACAAAGGCTTATCTACAATGATTGACTGGCACGACCGAGACGTATACGGGAAGCGTCTTTCACCAGGCCAGAAGGCACAAGTCTATCGCCTTAGAAAGTGGCAGAGACGTATCCGAGTTTCAGACGCTACGGAACGAAATCTGGCCTATGCACTTTCAGAGATCAGCAAAATCGCTAATGCCCTTAACCTGCCCAAAAACATTCTTGAAACAGCATCTGTGATTTATCGAAAAGCAGTGAAGGAACGTCTAATTCGCGGTCGATCTATTCAAGGTGTAACCGCAGCTGCGATCTACGTTGCATGTAGGCAATGTCGTCTCCCAAGAACTCTAGAAGAAATCGCACAGGCTTCAAACATCAACAAAAAAGAGGTTGGACGCAGCTACCGTTTTCTAGTAAGGGAGCTTGACTATTTTGTTCCACCGTTGAAGCCAAGCCAGTACATAACGAAGTTCTCGAATCAGTTGACGATGCAGGGCAAAGTAGAGGAAATTGCTCACAAAATCTTAGCAACTGCGAAAGAGTTGAGGCTGACCTCTGGAAGAGGCCCTACAGGTATTGCAGCAGCAGCAAGCTACATAGCCTCAGTTTTGACCGGCGAGAGAAAGACGCAGCGAGAGATTGCCGAGATTGCACAAGTAACAGAAGTAACGATCAGGAATCGCTACAAAGAACTTGTCGAACGCCTCACATTCGAGATCAGCATCTAGTCCCCTTCTTTTTGACGCTGTAGTTCCAAGGTGAAACTGCTTTGAGACAAGACTTTTAGCAGATACTAGTCAATTAGGTTGGAGCGATGCAGTTTGGCTACATGCGCAGAATGCGGAGCCGAGGTTGAAGCTCCCTTCAAGACGTGGACTGTTTCCAGGAAAACTGGAAAGTCCGGCTCAACAGAGACTGTTTTCGGAATGTTTGAATGCCAAGAGTGTGGAAACAGATTTCGTGCAGGTGTGAAGAGCGAAATGAAGAAAGAGTTAACCATAAAAGGAGCGGCGGAGAAGATTAAGGGAATTGAGGGAGGACTTGTGAATACGCTGAAAAACCTGAGGGAAAAACTCAAAACGCTGGAAACAACACGAGCAAACCTTTTGCTGGAGATCGACGAACTAAAGAAAATGGCTGAAGCCAAAGCCAATGCCTTGGAAAGCGAGATCGGCATGCTGAAGGAAGAGGTAAGCTCATTAAAACAGCTGCTCGGCGTAGGTGAAGCCGACGAGTAACACCAATGATCTGGTTCCACTGTTTGTCAAGCCTCCGCCTTGAAGACACGAAAAACCTGGATTCTGAAGAGATCAGCTTGTCTAATTGACTCTAAACCTCCGCTGATAACTGAAAAGCGCTCGACCACTGCCCAGAAACGCCTTAGAAACTAAGTTTCAAAGTGACGTTCCACTAATCTGCGTAATCCTCTTCTGTTAATCTCTGACAGCGTAGATAACCCGACTCCCACTCTGCGAGAAAGCTCTAGCATCGTGATTTTTCTTGGGAATTCAAAGAAGCCCATTTTCAAGGCTAGCCACAGAACTCTTTCTTGCTTCTCAGTCAAGACCTCCCCCTTAGGTTTGAATTTCGCCACTTCCCGTATCTTAGGCTTCAAGCCGTGTGCTTCTAGCGTTGATATCACGTTCTTGAAAGCATCGAAATTGGGCGTTACGAAACTGTATATAATGGTGTAATCGTCTACGTGTCTTCCGGAGACCAGAAGTGAATCATTGGATAGTATTGCTCTACAGACGTCACAGCCGTCACTGTCAAACAAGACAGATGCTTCGCCGCCAGATTTGCCGCTTCGACGAATTTCAGTAAACGTGTCTTCAGATATCTCGGTGATCTGGTTTGACGGCATCCTAATCAAATGTCTGGTTGAGCCTTCAGATAAGCCGCGGATGTCATCCAACGTGTATTGTTGAACACGTAAGTCCTTAAGCGCTTGCAGTCCTTTGCATCCTCTGTTTACTATCTCTATGGTTATATGGTAAGGTCTATCTCCTTCTCGTTTCATCCGAATCACCCGAAGATCTTCGGGAAATGGTTAAGCTCAGCACTGTCCAAGTATATAAGCGTAATCAAGATCGAGGAGGTGGAATCATGCCAAGAATTCTACAGGTCAATTATAAGTTTCCAAAACCCTTCAAAGACGTCCCTCAAGAACAGAAGGAGAAACTCATGGAAGTGACTGTTGAAGGCGCCAAACATATCGCCACTGTCCCGGGTCTCCGCTGGAAGATCTACTTGCAGAACCCAGAAAAGGGTGAGGTAGGAGGTATCTATCTATTCGAAGATGAAGCATCCCTGAAAGCTTACCTTAATGGGCCAATCATGACTCAGAGAAAGCAAGGCAAATTCGGAGACGGAAAACGGGTATTCAGCCCTATAATCGATGTAACCATCAAACAGTTTGAAGTTGTAGACGAACCAACCAAAATCACGAATGGGGTCACATAAGCATCCGAGGTGCGTGAGATAGGCTCAGCCCGAATGAGGAGACCGGGATAGTGGTTCTGCGAATCTTAGAAACCGAAAAGGAGGTGATGTATGTTGAAGACGCTTGCTTGCAGAGACGCTGGAGTCGATTGTGATTTCGTAGCTCGGGGCAAAACAGAGGAGGAACTAATGAAGGTCGGGGCCGAACATCTCAAAAAGATGCACAACAAGGACTTATCGAAATACTCGGCCGAGGAGATTGCGAAGCTGAAGACTCTGATAAAGGAAGAATGAAAATGCTCTCAGCATAGGTGTGCAGCAACTTTGAACCCTGACTATTCCCTTTCTCTCATTTCCGCACTTTTGCACGTTAGAGTGGGCAGGAAAGGGTGCAGTTATGTTCTCAATGATCGCATAGCCTTCACGAAACTACCGAAAAGAGACTTATCTCTATTACCTTCAGGTTCCACTGTAAACAACCCTGAGTATCCCCATCGATCCCTAATCAAGTCCAAAGCCTCGTAGAAGCCGAAATCTGAGCAGTTGAGAGCCCATCTGCCTCCTCTTAGACTTCCGCGTAAATGCACGTTCACGACCTTGCTGACCACTGATTCAAACAGATTTAGCTCATTATACAGAGCAGCCCACTTCGTGTCCAGCGTTACGTAATCAAACTGTTTAACCAACGAAAAAGGTGTAACTCCTCCTAGGTGAGTAGGAATATTCTCGACAGACGCTTTGACCTCGGCAAATTGAGCTGCTATGTCAAGAAGATTTTTCTTCAATTCACGGACATCAAATTTCGTCTTCCAAGTGTCCCACAGATGGAATACACAGATCTTTGCTCCCAAATCGGAGGCAAGAGACAAGGCGTCACGGATCAAACGTTTTCCTTTTTCAATATCTCGTTCTCGACTTGAGCAAAGATAGGGTCCTATGTCTCTGCTTGCGTGGACGGATAGGATCGGCAGTTCTTGGTTCTGAAGAAGTGTTGATATTTCTGCGACAGTGAACTTCGGAGTCTCTGTCCAATCCGCGAATTGTCCGTCAGTTAACGGCGGACTTTCGCTGTCCCATTCTGGTTGAAGCTGTAGCTCAAAACCATCAACAATGGATTCCCGATAGACATTCTTCATAACTTCAACTGAACCAAGGAGATCATAGTACCTTTTGTCACCAAATTTAGCAATGGGTGCACTTGAAACAGAAATCTGCACTTCCTTTGGACTCCGAGGCATAGTCTTCTCCACTAAACTCTAAGATCCTCCATGATTAGTGACCAGAACTGAACCTAGCATCTTCCTCCTGTCTCAAGTCGACGAAGAAGCCTCCTAAAACATGGTTATGATGGTCGATGATTTGTTGAGCGCTAAGAAGAGAGGAATCCCACGTACTGTGTGCATCTTTGACAAGAACAACCTCGTAGCCCAGGCTGAATGCTCGACGGCAAGTTGTGTCTACACAATACTCAGTTTGCAGTCCTGCGATGACCAGTTTCTTGATCCCCCTGGACTCCAGTTCAAGGTGCAGATTCGTTCTATGAAAGGCGTCCGGAGTTTGCTTTTGAACGATCACGTCGCCTTCAACGGGCGCGATAGAACGGTGGATTTTCCATCCTGGAGTGCCATGTTCATCGGGATCACCACTACCACCATTGTTTTGGACATAGAATACGGGAAGTTGAGCTGCGCGTGCCTTAGAGATTAGGCTTTCCACTTTTGCGAGAAGCCCATCTCCACTGTAAATCGGATTCGATCCTGAGAAATTCCCTACTTGCATATCAATGATTAACAGTGCGATGTCAGCCATGATCTCTCACTTAAGCTCAACTAGAGCCATTCTTGGCTACATAAACCTTTCAAGTGTAAGTTTGCGGGATACTCTCCTGCGTTCACGCAAAAGACAGACTATGACTCTTGACCTTCTTGGCTTCTTTCTCATACTCTCTTGAAGGATTCAGAGAGACATAGGGGCAAAGGAGTGCGATATGCTGAAACACGCCCGCAGATAGGCTAATATTACCCTGATCAGATA
>CAYGBS010000063.1:5095-10002 GCA_964348215.1 uncultured Candidatus Bathyarchaeia archaeon | reverse complement strand
GATGGAAGACTGGAACGGATTTACATAGAAATCTGTTTGAGTTTTGGCAAAGGCATGATCATGACCCCTGCAGCCTTTTGCCTGTCTATTCCATAGCTGCTCTACCAAGAGACATTCAAGATGTCCTAGTGTTTAATGCGCTCGCCGCGATTTAGTATCCTATTATCAGAGATTCCGTTGCCAGCACACCTGCCACGGAACGAATATTGTCCATTATAATCTTGCTGAGCTCCTCGAGACTCTCAGCGTCCACAAACGCCACCAAATCAACCCTCCCGAAGACCCCATACACCTTCGTGACGCCTTTAATCTTCTCAATTTGCTGTTTAGCCGTTTTAGCGAAATTCAACTGCTCCCCTGTGCCAGCCTTAACCAGAACCAACGCTGAAATCAGATAAACACACCTCCTTTCCCAATGTTCAGCAAACCCTTTTAACAATTACCCCTTCAAAATACAAGCGAGAACTGACCCCCATGCCAAAACAATTAACCTACGCGCAAACTGGCGTAAACCGAAAACTCAGGGCCAAGGCAAAGACGGCTTTGAAAATGCTGAGAGAAACCTACAAGCACAGCCTTTTCGGCGAGATTCTCCAACTTCCCTACAATAATCTACTCCCCACTGGCACCAGCCAATTCCTAGACATAGTCATCGAAGGAGTAGGCACCAAAGTCCTCATAGCTCAACTAGAAGAAAAATACGACACCATAGGCATTGACGCCGTCGCCATGGCAGTAAATGACGTCATCCGGTCTGGCGCTAAACCTTTGGCCCTCGTTGATAACATCCATGCAGAGAAATCCGATCCTCACCTTATCCAAGAGCTAATGAAGGGGATAACTCAAGCTGCCGATGAATCCCGATGTCCTGTGGTGGGTGGCGAAATTGGCGATGTGCCAGAAATCGTACAGGGGACGCAAGCTAACCGAGGCTTTGATTTGATAGTGGCCTGCCTAGGCCAAGTCTCTGAAAGCAGGGTAATTCTGGGCAACAACGTCAAACCCCATGACGCAATTATCGGTTTAAGAAGCTCAGGTCTTCATAGCAATGGCATCACGCTAGCCCGGAAGGTCCTCTTCAAAAGATGGGGCGGTAGATACGAACCCTATGACACTCCAGGAGACCTAGACAGAGAGCTCATCTACGAAGCCCTAACACCTACAGAAATCTACATGAAACCTCTTCAAGAGGTCATCACAAAACACAGCGTCAAAGGCGCCGTGCACATTACAGGAGATGCCTACCTCAAATTCAACAAGCTCCTTCAACACTCCAAGGGAGTAGGCTTCGAATTAAACAATTTCAAACCTCAACCCATCTTCCACCTCATCCAGAAAGCCGCTGAGACCCGAGGCGGCATAACCGATGAAGAGATGTTGAAAACCTTCAATATGGGATGGGGGTTCGCTCTAGTAGTCGACATGGAAGCTCAAGATGATGTCTTGGACCTTTTGGAGGCGAGCAGAGTTGAAGCTGACCTTATTGGAGAGGCTACATCTTCCGGGAGGGTCGTAGCGATCTACAATGGAAGAAAGCTGGTGCTGGAATAGACTTTTATATTTTCATTTAAATTTCCGCTTACGTAAGATTTAAATTTTTAACTGTTTAATCATAATTCATGCTGTACAAAGCCCGAGTGGAAATAAGCTTAAAGCCGGGGCATTCGGACCCAGAAGGAAAAACCACAGCACACTCCCTCAAAGAGCTCAAGTACCCTGTGAAAACCGTAGGGGTCAGCAAGATATACACGATACTTCTTGAAGCAAAATCAAAGAATGATGCGGAGTCTAGAGTGGAGGAAATGTGCAGAAGACTGTTAGCCAATCCAACGAAAGACGACTATAGATTCCAGGTTGAAGCAGCTGAATGACGCTTCTGATCCGTCGAAGAATGCCCTTCGAAATCTACGAAATCAAAATCAATGATGCAGGTGATGAGCAGTTACTGAAGATTAGTCAGGAACTAGGCGTTGGCCTGAACTTGGAAGACATGAGGGCCGTGAAGAAGTACTTCTCAAGGATAGGTAGAAATCCCACAGATGTGGAGCTTCAGACGATTGGACAGACATGGTCTGAGCACTGTTTTCACAAAACCTTCAAGGGCGACATAGCCACTCGTGAAGGTTCAATCAAAAGTCTGTTCAAAACATATATCGCCAAGGTAACAGCTGAACTGAATCCATCGTGGTGCATTTCGGTTTTCGAGGATAATGCAGGGATCATTGAGTTTGATGGCGACTATTGGATTGCTGCAAAGGTTGAAACGCATAATCATCCTTCCGCCATAGAACCGTTTGGCGGAGCAGCTACAGGTGTTGGCGGGGTCATTCGTGACGTGTTAGGTGTGTGGGCAGACCCTATTGCTTGCACTGATGTCTTGGGATTTGGTCCTTTGGACTTTGAATATGAAAAGCTTCCTCATGGTGTTAAGCATCCAAAGTATCTGTTTAGAGGTGTGGTGGCGGGTATAGGATGCTATGGGAATAACATGGGAATTCCTACTGTAAACGGGGGGATTTTTTTTGATGAAAGCTATGTGGGTAATGTTGTCGTTTATTGTGGCTGCATCGGTCTTCTTCCGAAGGACAAGTTTGTCAAAAATGCGAGGCCAAGCGATGTTCTCCTTCTCGTAGGAGGAAGGACTGGGCGGGATGGGATTCATGGTGTGACTTTTGCCTCTGCCGAGCTTACAGAAAAGTCTGAGGAGATTTCTCGTCCAGCGGTTCAGATTGCTAATCCCATTGAAGAAGAGAAGTTGAAGCGTGCCATAATTGAGGTTCGTGATAGGAAGCTTGGGTCAGCTATAACTGATTTGGGTGGCGGAGGATTGTCCAGTGCGGTGGGCGAGATGGCTTATAAGTTTGGTTGAGGTGCGCGTGTTGAGTTGGGAAAGGTTCATTTGAAGTATAAAGGGTTGGCTCCTTGGGAGATTTATGTTTCTGAATCTCAGGAAAGAATGCTGCTTCTTGTCCCAAGAGAAGATCTAGATCAGGTTATGGAGATTTTCAGGAAGGAAGATGTTGAAGCTACTCCTATCGGCGAGTTTGTCGAAGGCGATGACTTAAGGATTTACTATGAAGGTTACGAGGTTGCGAACCTAAAGATAGATTTCTTGTTTGCTCCACCAAAGACTGAGAGAACTGCTAAATGGAGTGACGTAGCATTCAAGGAACCTACTTTTCCAGAGCCCCAGAACCTTACCTCTCATATCTTGAAATTGCTGGCTTCAGCAAATATCGCCAGTCGAGAAAAAGTGGTGCGCACATATGACCATGAAGTAAAAGGAAACACGGTTCTTAAGCCATTACATGGAGAGTTCAGCGGTCCCAGCGACGCCGCGGTGATCAAACCCCTAGAAGAAAGCTGGAAAGGACTCGTCATTTCGTGTGGCATGACCCCTCGCTATGGCAAGATCGACCCTTATTGGATGGCCGCTTCAGCGATAGACGAAGCCATCAGAAACAACACTGCAGTAGGGGGCCGAAGAATCGCTTTGCTGGACAACTTTGTTTGGGGCAGCCCCGAAAAGCCAGATAGACTTGGAAGCCTCGTTAATGCATGTAAAGCCTGCTACGACTTTGCGAAGAGATTTGAAACTCCGTTTATCTCTGGAAAGGATAGCCTCTATAACGAATCACCATTAGGTCCTGTGACACCCACGCTTCTCATAACCGGGGTAGGCGTTATACCTGACATTAGAAAATCGGTCTCTCTAGACCTCAAGTCTCCAGGCAATCTAGTTTATGCTGTTGGTCAAACTTTTGCAGAGCTCGGCGGTTCAGAATACTATCGCTTGAGCGGTTTTGTGGGTAGGTCGGTCCCACAGGTCAGAGTTCGTCAAGCAAAGCAGGTAATGACAGTGGTGGGCGATGCAATTGACAGTGGATGTGCGAGAGCATGTCATGACATTTCTGAAGGCGGACTCGGTGTCGCCGTTGCAGAAATGGCATTTAGCAGCAACTATGGTGTGAAGTTATGGCTGAAGAATGTTCCAAGATATAAAGACGTCAATAGGAACGATTTTGTGCTTTTTTCCGAGTCGAATAGCAGGTTTCTAGTTGAGGTGCCCAAAGGACAAGTAAGTAGATTTGAATCAATAACCAGAGACGTTCCTTGCGCGGTCGTAGGTGAGGTAACAGGTGAACCTCGCCTTCTTATCTATGGGTTGAAAGATGAGACAGTGGTAGACGCTGATTTGGGCGAACTTCTCGACACCTGGAAACGCGGGTTGGAGGCTGAAATATGAAGCGTGAGGAAATTCGTGTCTGCATTCTACGCGTGGGTGGCACAAATTGTGATGCAGAAACTAAACGAGCTTTCCAGAATTCTGGGATGAGAGCAGACATTGTCCACTTCAACCAACTACTCAAAGAACGAAACATGCTCGACTATAACATCCTTGTCATTCCAGGTGGATTTTCCCATGGTGATTATGTTCGCGCGGGCGCTATCTGGGCAAAACAGCTTCTGGCAAAATTAGAACAAGATATCAAAAGGTTTGTACATGAAGAACGACCAATTCTCGGGATATGCAACGGGTTTCAGGTTTTGATAGAAGCTGGCTTACTTCCACAATTCGACGGAATCAGTAGATTCTCAGAAGCAGCATTAGGAACAAACATCCCTACAGGCTATAATTGCAGATGGATCAACCTTAAACATGAAAGCGGCGGCAACTGCATTTTCACAAAACACATCACCAAAGTCTCTGTCATCAGAATTCCCATTGCCCATTCAGAAGGACGCTTCCTATTTGCAAAGCAAAACGAAAAACAATATCTGCAAAAGCTTCTAGACAACGATCAACTTGTCTTCAGATATTGCCACTCCAATGGAGAACATGCTCAAGGAGAATATCCCTCAAACCCCAACGGATCCTTCTATGACTTGGCGGGCATCTGCGATCC
>CAYGBS010000063.1:0-5085 GCA_964348215.1 uncultured Candidatus Bathyarchaeia archaeon | reverse complement strand
ATTTTCGGTTTGATGCCCCACCCTGAACGAGCATATTTCGGATGGCAACTCCCCAACTGGACAAAAAGCGAGACTCCGCCAACTTTTGGCGATGGAAAACTAATCTTCGAGTCGGTCGCAGAACACTTGACAAGAAAATCTTAAACGAAGAATTTTAGATTTCCACTACCTTAATCTGCCTTTTCTTCACTTCAGCAAGAACCTTGTTAAAGATCTTCTCGTCAACACCCAACTTCTCCAACGGAAGAACACCCTTCCCTTCAACATCTCCTTTTGCTATCAGCTGAGCCAAAATCGAGGCAGGGTAGCCCGTGGTTTTAGCCATAGCTGTCACTCTACGCTTTTCGTCATAGCGGTCTAGGAGATGGTAAACGTAACGCTTTTTCGATCCTTTGGACACCCCGTTCACTTCTACCGTCAATGCTAGAATGTCTCTAATCTCTGGTCTTTGAAGTCTCTTCTCCAAGAGCTTGACTGTCAACTTTCGGGGCGATAAACGAACAGTTCCAACCTCGATGGGCTGTTCATCAAGAAACCCTAGTGCCTTCAGAGTCTTAATTTTTTCCACATGCCCCGGGTATCTAAGAGTCTTCTCCCACATCTCCTCAACACCTTCCACCGTATATAGCAACGTTCTTAGCCCGTCTGTAAAGAAAGCCTCAAGGCTCCCAACACCGGGAAACTCAACCTCTTCAATTCCTGTTAACGCTTCCACTTCTACCATATCGCCCTTCTTAACTATCCTCGCTTTCCTCGTATACTCGTCGATTAAGCCTTCAGTTGACCAAGTAATAGTGTAACCTAGGGGAGGAACAGGCTCTTCTGGAAGCCCCCCCACCATTATGTAAACACTCTCAACCTTTTCAAGCTCGCCAATAGCGTGGCCTACAAGTAAACTACTTAGACCAGGCGCCACTCCACAATCAGGTACAACTATCACATTAGCTGCGACTGCGTCTTCGTTCAGTGTAAGCGGGTTTTCAGGCATGTACGACACATCCACTATGTCTATTTTTGCGTCAATTGAGGCCTTTACAGATTGATAACCAAGGTCTCCAGGTAAAGCCCCTATCGCTAGGTCGAATTTTCTCATAGTAGTAGTGAGCTTCTCGTAGTTGTGCGCATCCAATTGGATTGCAGTGACATTCTCTCTAGAAATAGTAGCAGCAGTCTTCTCAGCCTTGCTTCTGTTCCTACCAGAGATAACAATCTCGCTTGCGGGCATGCACGCTGCAAGATCCTCTGCTATGACTGAGCCGATGTTTCCATAGCCTAGAATTAGTATTCTCATATCAACCCAACTGGTGACAACTAGCTGAGTCTATCTATTATAAATTCTTTCAGGACTGTATCGCTTCTAATTAAAGAACCAACCTCAGCTGGTTCATTCTTCGTCTCTCTAAACTATCTCGGAACACATACGTAGAGTCAATGCGCGTGCACCAGAAGTCTTTTTAATCAAAATCAATAGTCTATCATTGTTATCATAAGAAAGATAGATTTGGCGAGGGAGAAAATATGAGGCAGATTAACTTTCCATCAGTCTTGAGTTTGTTTGTTGTGTCTATACTCGTGTTTGCACAAATAGTCTTGCCCTTAAAATTTCTTGTCTACGCACATGCGGAGCCACCGCTTGAGTTTTCAGCTTGGGCCTCGACGACACCGTTGATTGATGGGAAGCTGCGTCCCGCCGATCCTGCCAATATAATATCGGCTGAGTGGGATGATGCTGACAAGGTAGATTTTATCCTTTCTTGGGGTGTTGAATCTCATAACGCTTCTCTTTACGTAAAAAACGATTATATAAACCTCTACCTTGCTTTTGTAATAAAGGATGAAGACTTCGATGTCAATGATAGGGTGGTCTTCAACTTTGATAACGATCACGACGGAGTGAAGGAGATTGGCGACGACCAGCTATGGATTGACACTTTCATATTCCCAGATTCAAACCTCGGAGGCGAGTTCCAAGACGGATTCTTCCCAACGCCAGCGGATGTGCCTTCTTTTGCTGACGATGTTACAAGCAATGGAACCAAAGATGGAGTGGGAGCTGCCCAATTTACGGGGGCGACTCCTAGCGAGCCTGGAAATTACGTTGTCGAAGTGGCGCATCCTCTAAACACAATTGATGACGCTCACGACTTCAGCCTTGGAGTTGGAGGTATAGGGGTTGGAGACACAGTAGGAATCAATGTGCTGTACATGGATGCTGGCGGAGGTATGGACGGATTGCCTACATTAACTTGGGGCGATTGGTCCCAGATGGCTGACATACTGATTGCAGGTCCTCCAGACCCACCTTCACGACACCTACGGCGAAATCTTAGGATAGATAATATTGAGATCACGCAAGCAATTCAGTGGTTCAATGACATCGGGTACGAAGACAACAGTCTGCCCCTTGCATACGGAAAAAGCACCGTCGTTAGGGTTTACATCGACATAGGCTTTATGGTGGAGTCCACCGTAGTGACGGTTTACTTGTATGCAACTAGCTCAGCTGGGCTTAGCTTGGTTCAGCCCAAAAAATGGGGATCCTACGGACCTTTGACTTATACATTTGTGGTTCCAGGCTTCCTTCCTCCCTTACTTCATAGGGAGAATGAGAATTACACCGCAAACTTTGCGCTGCCCGATTATTGGGTCATGCGTGGAAGCTTGAACCTTGTGGCTTTTGTCGAGGCTACTGAAGGGGTAAGTGAAACCAGCTATGCGGACAACTGGATGGATTGGCAAACATTTTCTTTTACTTTGACGAAATCTCTTAGGATTGGTTATTACCTAATCGATTACAGACCAACCGCCGTGGATTCGAGTCCTAATATTCCGTCAGCCAGCAAGGAAGTCATTGCATATCAGTTTTTTGAGAAGGTCACGCCTATGCCAGATCTTTCTGATCCGATTGAATACGTATATATAGACACAATTAGGTGGGAAGGCCCAAGCTTTACATACCCTAACGGAACGTTTCACGAAGAGAATCAGGAAGAACTGCTTACAGAGCTCGCAGAGAGATGGGAAGCCTTAGCGGAGGCCGATGATCTTTACGATCTAATTTGTGGCTTATACGGTGGCAACACCAATACATCTATCGGGCAGGCAAATGGTCACATGGGCGGGTGGCCACCCGTCTTTGTTGCTCATGAGAGTCGACCATGGAGCTTCGCTCACGAGATCGGTCACAGCTGGCCAACTTGGCTT
This sequence comes from uncultured Candidatus Bathyarchaeia archaeon, assembly GCA_964348215.1. GTDB lineage: Archaea > Thermoproteota > Bathyarchaeia > Bathyarchaeales > SOJC01 > CAYGBS01. The sequence goes on along the minus strand of CAYGBS010000063.1, from coordinate 1,881 downwards.
CCTCACAGTTGGGATGACGCGTCCAATCCTTATGTCGGGGATGATAGAAAAGACTCCGCTCAAACGTACGGATTTGACACACAGGAAGACTGGTTCCCCGGGGAACCTAAAGACACGGTGAAGATTCCGATTGTTGTAGTTGTTGACGGAGAATATGGTGCTCTAATGAGCTACAAAGATGACTACAGATGGGTTTCCCCTTATGAATGGGAGACATTTATGGCCGCTTATGATCCACCATTTGAGGCTTCGCGAATCTCAACACTTGGCATGATTCAAGAATCTTCCCCTGGAATTCGAGTTTCAGGCGTGATCTATAAGAACAACACAGGCAGCTTCCGTCCGATTTTCCAAACCCCGTCTTTCCTTAACAACACACCACCTAGTGGGCCCTACTTTGTGGAGCTGAGAGGCCCACCTCCTGCGGAGCCTCTGCTCTACAGTCAAAGCTTCAATGTGTCAATCGAGTCTGACGCGTGCGCTGAAGGTCTACCTCCTCTTGAAAAAACCCTTTTCATGTTAAATCTGCCTTACATGACTGAAACATACAGCGTGTCCCTCTGGAACTATAGCATATCCCCGCCTGTACTTCTTGATAAGATTTCAGCTAGTCCAAATCCTCCCTCTGTAACGATTACTTATCCAAATGGCGGAGAAACAGTGGGAGACTCATTCACCGTTACGTGGACAGCTACCGATCCAGATAGTGTTAGTGACCCCTTGACCTTTAGGTTGTTCTACAGCAGCGACAACGGTGCGACTTGGAAACCCCTGTCTCCTCGCATTACTGAAACCAATTACACTGTGGATGCCTCTAAGCTTCCGGGCGGTTCTCAATGTTTAATTCGCATTCAAGCTTCTGATGGGTTCCACACAAGTGAGGATCAGTCAGACAATGTTTTCAATGTGCCGCTCAAAGGTCCATTAAATGTGGTCGGCATCAGCGTAGGCCCATGCAACACGTACAATTTCGGCGAACCCATCGTCTTTAAAGGCTCTGCTTTTGATCCTGAAGATGGAGTGCTGCAAGATTCTGCGCTCAAATGGGTCTCAGACATCGACGGAGTTTTGGGAACTGGTAGAGTTCTCGCTGTAACTGACTTGACTCCAGGCGTTCATAACATTACTTTGACAGCCACCGACAGTCATGGCAACAACGCCACCGACGTGTTGAAGGTCACCGTAGAACTTCATGACGTGGCAGTAGCAAGCATCGTTCCTGAAAAAACCGTTTTGGGAGAAGGATATGGACTAAACATAAATGTAACCGTTGAGAATCAAGGGTATTCACTTGAAACCGTTAACGTCACCTTGGTGCTTTCGAAACTCAACACAACCGTTGCCAACATTGACCTTTTTGGTTCAACAGGTAGCGGATGGGGGTTCAACCTTAGCAGCATAAGTAGTCCAGGTCCCACAGTTACAGTCAGTCTGGGTGACTCGATTAATCTAGATTTAACAAGCACGGATGGCTTTACACATAACTTCTTCGTCGATTACGACGGAGACACATTGCCAAGTACCGGTGAACCCAAATCGTCAGATTTCACGTCAACTGTGAATTATGAATTCGGGGTAGACACTATCGGAATCTTTACCTATTACTGCCAATATCATAGTTCTGTAATGTTCGGAACTCTTGAGGTAAAGGCAGCGACTGGATTAAGAATGGTGGAGGAGACCGTCGGTTATACCATGGTAAACGGAACTTCTGAATCTAAGAACTTCTCAGTTACAGGTTTAGTCAAAGGAAAATACGTCATCAGTGTTCATGTTTCTCACGTTCAAGGTGAAGCTGACACGGCAGACAACATGTTTGTTGACGGCTGTTTCCTCGTAACAATTGCGGGTGATGTTGATGGGGATCGTGATGTGGACATC
>CAYGBS010000062.1:9521-10010 GCA_964348215.1 uncultured Candidatus Bathyarchaeia archaeon | reverse complement strand
GCATTCTTATGCTGATGATGGAGTTTACACTGTAACGTTGACGGTTACCGACGATGACGGCGCATCAAACTCCACTACTTCATTAAAGACTGTTCTGAACAGGCCTCCTGTAGCATCCTTCACGGAGTCAACGACAGTGGCCCTAACAGGCAGAATTATCTCATTCAACGCTTCTGCTAGCTATGATGCGGACGGCTACATCGTCTCCTACTTCTGGGACTTCGGTGACGGCACCAACGCAAATGGCATGATTGTCAATCACACTTTCACAGTCAGTGGCACTTACACCGTGGTCTTGACAGTGACCGATGACGACATGGCAGTTGACATTGCAAGTGCAAGATTGATTGTTTTTAACAGCCCTCCAGTTGCCAGTTTCACCGAATCTGCGGAGACCACTTATGCTGGCTCACCGATCACGTTTGATGCGTCTGCCAGTTATGATCCTGACGGTGTCATCGTCAGCTACTTCTGGGATTTCGGTGATGG
>CAYGBS010000062.1:172-9421 GCA_964348215.1 uncultured Candidatus Bathyarchaeia archaeon | reverse complement strand
TTGTTACTTTGACGGTGACGGATGATGATGGGGCGTCAGGTTCAGCTCAATCCACGAAGACAATCCTTGAAAATGATTTTCCAGTAGCGTTGTTTACAGAATCTGCGGAAACAGTTTATACAGGTGAGGCAATTGATTTCAACGCCTCAAGCAGCTACGATCCAGATGGCAGCATAGCGAGTTATCTCTGGGATTTCGGCGACGGCACAAATGCCACAGGAGCCATTTCCCAACATGCCTACGCTGATGATGGAAACTACACTGTCACGTTAACAGTTCTGGATGACAGAGGAGCAGCGAGCGCTGCCCTTTCAACCAAGACTGTGTTTAACAGGCTGCCTGTTGCAGCATTCACAGAATCAGTAGAGACCGCCTACTCAGGAGAAATCATAAAATTCAATGCGTCTTCCAGTTATGATCCTGACGGTGTCATCGTCAGCTACTTCTGGGATTTCGGTGATGGGTCTAATGCGTCTGGGATGGTTGTTGATCATGCTTTTTCTGTTAATGGGAGTTTTGTTGTTACTTTGACGGTGACGGATGATGATGGGGCGTCAGGTTCAGCTCAATCCACAAAGACTATTCTCGGAGGGCTGCGCGACGTGGCGGTTGTCGATATCACACCTGCTGCTACCCAGGTCTTTAAGCATCAAGTTCTCAACGTCTCAGTGGTCGTGGCGAATGAAGGCACAGAAACTCAGACATTCAATGTTACCCTTTATATTTCGGAAGTTTATGGCTGGCACCTAGTTGAGACAGATAATCGCACCGTTTGGTATGTACATGGCGAGAACTCAGCTGACTTTCTCTTGCTAACCTCAACTACCATACCCTCTGACAGCCCGCTTTTGACCTTTAAGACTAAGTACGACATCGAAAACCTCTACGACTTCGGGTTCATCCAAGTGTCCAGAGACGATGGAGCTACATGGGCGTCCTTGGAAAACGCGAATACGACATTTGAACATGGTTCTAACGCAGATCCGAGCATTGTTGCCAATCTTCCAGGACTTACTGGCACAAGTGGAGGCTGGCCTCAATGGGTGACCATGGCATTTGATCTGAGCGATTATGCCGGAGAGACGGTGCTCTTAGGCTTCCGTTACATGACTGACCTTGGGCACGTCGAAGACGGTTGGTACATTGATAACGTCACTATAAGTGGAGCCGGGATACCTAGCCAAGCCTTCAGCCAGCTTGATTCGCCTCCCCTCAACGCCATTCAAACACTGTGGGCTACTGACTTGATTGCAGGGGGACAGGCGACGCTTACCTTCTCTTGGAATACAACAGACACGGTTATCGGCAGCTACTCGTTAAGCGCAGCGGCTGGAGTTGTTAGAGGCGAAACTGAAGTCTTTGACAATTTCTATGCCAATGGAGTGGTAGTCATTCAGGGGAATCCAGATCTTGACGGAGACGGAGATGTAGATATTTTTGACATCGTTATTATCGCGGGAGTTTACGGATATGAAGAGGGAGATCCTGGTTGGAATCCGAAGGCTGACTTGGTTGAAGATGGGGTGATTAACATTTTCGATGTTGTTGTGGCTGCAGGCTACTACGGCCAAACTATTTAGCAGTGGAACACGTCAGCAAACTGTGGCTCATAGTCCTTGAAACGAGGTTTTTTGCTGACTCCTGTTCTGTTTTCCTTTAGCAACTGGAGCACGTCACGTTGACTAGCCGTTAGATGGTTCATTGAGCTTTATGTTGATGGGTTCTTTCAGGATTTTGTGTGTTGATTTCTCCAGCATTGCCTTCTGCGAATTAGCTTCTTCCAGCAGCTGATTATACTTTTTTTCTAAGGTCTCTAGTCTAGCATCCACTGCTTTCTTTCGTTTTTGCAGATCCATGATTCTTCTCTTAAGTTGTTTAGATTTTCTCTGGGCTGCTTGTGTTTCCTCGGATGAGATCAACTGGCGTCTTTGAGAGGAGATTTCTGCACAGTCTTGATACAGATTGTCCAGTTGATTCTTGTTTAGGATTGCGTCGATTTTTTTTCGCCCTTTCCTTAGACGGCTGCTTTTCAGCTTTAGCTTCTTCTCTTCCATCGCATATTCCATTTTTCTGAGTATGCTCTTCAGCGTCGGATAGCTGGGTCTCTCGGAGGCGAAGCCGGTAAACGGGTCTTTCATGTATTGGCTAAGTTTTTCTGCTTCTTCCGATGATAAAGAATATTGGGGTCCTCTGGTCAAGTTTGCAAACTTCAGGAAGGGTTTTCGCAGATGTCTAAACTCGTGTTTCATCTGTTTTCTTAGCTGCTGAATTGTCCTCTTCGTCTCTTTAACATCGCTGAGCTTTGTGTTGCTTCTAATGGATTCTATGTTCTTTTTGCTTCTTTCTATTTTTGTTTGGAGAGATTGTCTTTTTCTTTTAATATTGTTCCTGCGTTTTTCATATTTGCTGAGGTTGTCCAGCAGTCTTTTCAGTTCTTCAGTCTCTGAGAATAGCTCTTCTACATCTCTTGCCTTTGAGTAGTCATTTGACAGAAAGTCACCGAACTCTGAGATCGAGCCTGCTAGCCTGCTGAAGGCAAAGTCAACTCTCTTTCTCGCGATGATGAAAAGAGGTGAGATTCGGGGAAACCAAAGGCTTCTTTCCATGCCGACGGAAGAGAGCATGTTCTGTAGGCTTTTGTGAAGCTCTTTCAATTCGCTATAGGACATCTCGTTTGGAAAGGCTATTTTGTCGATTTGCCTTAGAAAGTGTCTTGAAAGCTTCTCCGTTGCTTTGGCTTTGCGAACTGCTTTTCCTTTCTCTATTTCTTTTTTTCCTTCTTCCTCTAGTTTTTCGCAAGCATTGTGGGCGCTTTCCAGCTTATCCCGTATTTTATCAACCAGTTTTCTAGCTTCCTCGTTGAGAGGCTGCAAAATGCTGCTTGTTTCCTTCTCAAGCCATGGTTTAAACTCTTTGAGGCGTATTTCACTAGTTGTGGAGATTACTATCCCATCCGTATTCGGGACCGGTTGTTTAGAAATATGTGAAATTGTTATTTAGGGATTCCGCAATCACCTAAAAACATTGCAGCCGCCTTTGTAGTTCTTTTGCGCAAGGCAAAGGTTCAACTACAAGGCTAAGATATTTGAAAACCGTTGCATCTAGAAAGAGTATCGGGGCATTAAGCTATGGAGAAAGTCTCAGAGATTCTCACCGCTGTGCGCAGAGAGAAGAGAAAACATCTTTTGGAGCCTGAGGCAAAGACCATTTGTCAAGAATATGATATCCGAGTTACGAGGTTTAGAGTGGCAAAAACGCTAGAAGAAGCCGTAAAGTTCTCTGGAGAAGTCGGCTATCCTGTGGTGCTTAAGATTGTCTCACCGGATATCATCCATAAATCAGATATAGGCGGCGTCATGCTGAACTTAGAAACCTCCTTAGATGTAGAGACGGCATATAGAACGATTTTGACAAACGTGAAGAACCACAAGCCGAACGCAGAGGTATTCGGTGTCCTTGTGCAAGAGATGGCGCCGCCTTCCACAGAGGTCATAATAGGCGCCATCAAGGATGACCAGTTTGGTCCCTCAGTTATGTTCGGCTTAGGAGGAATTTTCGTTGAGGTCTTGAAAGATGTTGTCTTCCGCATCGCTCCAGTAGCTCGGCAGGAGGCTGAGGCGATGATAACTGAGATAAAAGGTTATCCGGTCTTGAATGGATACCGAAACCAGCCACCTTTAGACACAGATGCCATAGCGGACATGATAGTTAATACGTCAAATCTGGTGACAGCTCATCGGGAGATAAAGGAGTTAGATTTGAACCCCGTGATGGTTTATGAGAAGGGGGCTATAGCTGTCGATGCGAGAGTCATACTTGAATAGCCCCTGTCTTATCAAGTAAATGTACATGTAATGCAAGAGTTAAATGGTTGAACATGGCGGAGGCAAGTGAGCTGTCCGGTGACCCGCTTCAAAAGCTTAAAAAACTTGAGCAAGAATTTACAGCGCTTAGACGACAACGGGATTCCTTCAACGAAGAGGCAGGAGAATGGGCGGAGAAAAGGGACAAGGTTCACCGGCAGATTAAAGACCTGCGAGGAGAGGCTGCAAGGGCTAAAGAACGAAGAGACGAAGTTAACGCCAAAGTGAAAGCACTGAAAAATCAGAGAGATCAGACAAGAGCGCGCGTAAAGGAGAAGATTGAAGAAACTGCCCAGTTGAAGGAAAGATCACGCGGTCTACTTAAGCGTAGACCTGAAAGAACTGAGGAGGCTCTAAGAAAAGAGAAAGAGCAAATCGAGTGGAAGATCCAGACAACCTCCTTAACGCTTCAAGAAGAAAAACCCCTTGTCGAAAGAGCAGATGAACTTCAAATCCAACTAAACATCTATCAGCAGCTAAGCGACACAAAAGGGACGATCACGCATTTGCAGACCGAGATAAACGAGTTGAACGAGGAAGCTAACCTTCTTCACACAAAGCTTGCCGAGCTAGCTGAACAAAGCCAAGGACTCCACGAGAAAATGATAGAGACTATAGAAAAGACGAAAACACTGCAAACCGAGGCCGACAGCCACCATCAACGCTTTGTACAAAGTAAACAGAAATCCCAGAAGATCCACAAAGAATTCATCAAAGTCAAAGAAACAGTCAGAGAATTAAAAGAGCGGCTGGCCGAAAAAGAAGAAAAAGAAAAGATGCTTCAGCAAGAGAAAAAACTGAAGAAGCTAAGGACAGAGGCACAGAGAAAACTCAAAACAGGCAAGAAACTGACACTTGAAGAATTCAAGCTCCTAGCAGAGGAAGACAAGACTTAACGCAGCCTGCAACGATTCTGATCCCAGCAACCCCGCCTACGCCTTTAGGCTTCGCTGCGGCTTCCTTTAAGAGTTTGATGAGAGTTGTCTTGCATTGTCATCCGATCTGTAGGGTGAGGGCTGCCCAAAATCCAGCAAAAGAATCTGAATCTCCGAAAAAATGAAATATTCTGGGGCGTCGTACTCAGTAGGCAGCGATGTAGGCGGAGATGTAGGATTGAGAGTGTTTTGAGGGAGGAGGATTCCACGACTCTTGGTCGGTTCATACGTGGAAGGAGGATTTTGATAGATGATGCTGGATGGGGGGATCTTATTCTCGGCGTTGTAATTGGTGCCTTGAAGCTTCCTGAACGCAGATATATGGATCGGAGGATACTGGTGTCAGCTTTCCAGACCCCAAACTTCGAGAATAAACAGTATCTTGATGGGGCCGTTGAGATAGCCCAAGAGCTTGTGGAGGTTATGCGGCCGGACAAGGAGACTTGCTTCCAGATCTGCTCAGGATTCATCCTATCTCCTATGCGCAAATATTTGCGGGATCGAGGGTTCTTCGTCGAGGACGTGAAGATAACTGGCGATCTCCAAGAAAGAGTTGAGAGAAGCTTCATTGAATGGTGCGTTGAAGTTGGAGTTCCGGAGGAAAGACTCGAAGTAGAGGGATCCAGACGGTTCTTCACAATTCTAGAGTGGGTTGCGGAGAAGATCGAGCTTAGGGAACGCCTTGTGAAGACTGGGTGGAAGAGTTGGCAGAATAAGTGGCGAAAGGAAGCCTACAGAATCCATCTTCAAAGAACAGCTAAATCGAGAAAAAGATATTTCACCTAGCATGAGGTTCACTCGCGCTGCCAGTGGGAAGCGCTCGCCTCTGCAATTATGGTGAAACAATGTGAAATCTTAGCAGAAAACGCTATCATAGAGCTATTAATCCCCAAAATGTGAGATCATGAAGAAACAATCAACAACGATGGAAAAAGCAACAACTTGGGTGTTTAGGAGCCTGTTCAAAAGGAACGTGAAACGCTTGAGTTGCGCGCGCAGACTAGCTCCATGTGCTTCACGCACATCGTGCAATGGAGGTTAGAACTTAAATTCCTCAGAGTATTTTCTAGTCTTTAAGGATATCAGACATGAGGTTTTAGTGTTTGCTGGACAATTTGCAGAAATGTGTACAACTGGGCGAGAAACTAGGCGCGAAGTTCATTGAAGCCCGGTACGAGAACCTCACATTAAGGACCTTGCAGCGAACAAATGACGTTTGGAAAGATGTAGCTCTGAAATCGAGAGCAGGAATTGGAGTGGCCTGCTACTATGGCGGCGCCTCGGGGTACTCCTTTACCTCCGCAGTGAACAAGAGGAGTATCGAAGATGCCGTGGCAAGAGCCTTTAAGATGGCTAAGGGTGCGGCTAAGTTCGCCACACTGAAATTAGACTTCAATAAACGCGCAGCCATAAAAAGCCGGAAATCAGACACTCCAGCGTTTAAGGTCCATCCCCACAACGAGGATTTGACATTCAAAACCGACCTAGTTAACCGAGCCGTGGATGCGGCAAGGGAATCCGGGGCAAGAATCAGCAACGTCACTGGCATGTACGGAGAACTCTACGGACAGAAACTCTTCACCAACAGTGAAGGCTCAATCATCGACTGGAACTTCGAGCTCATAGATCTCCGGTGCATGGTCACCTCAAAGACCTCGTCAGGGCACCTCGTCAACGGAGCAGGGGGAACTGGCGGAACGTTTGGACTCGAATACTACAAGAGCCCAGGAAACACGCCGGAAGATATCGGAAAACAAGCCGGCTCAAACGCGAAAGAACAACTGAACGCTCGAGCTTGCCCTGCTGGAAAATTCCGAGCATTAGTAGAGAACAGACTTGCAGGCGTCCTAGCACATGAATCCTTCGGCCACTTGAGCGAAGGAGAATTCATCATCGTCGGCGTATCACCTTTATCTGGAAAAATGGGAACCAGGCTTGGTACTGAAAACGCGACGATCATTGACCACGGGACACCCGAAATCTCCGACATCGGTGGACTCTGGCTGCCCTATGATGACCAAGGCACTGAAGCCAGCAAAACGACGATTCTCGACAGGGGAGTCTTGAAGCATTATCTTCATAGTCGTGGAACAGCGGAGTATTTGAAGCAGAAACCAACGGGAAACTGTCGCGCGATACACTTCGGGTTTATCCCTATACCGAGAATGACAAACACGTACTTCGAGGCAGGTGACCTCACCAAGGAAGAAGCACTGGAGCAGTTGGGGTCGGGAGTCTATGCGATTCAGACTTCAGGCGGACAAGTTGAAGCTAACGGAAGTTTTGTGTTCAAAGCAATTAGAGGATACTGGGTCGAGAGAGGCGAGATCAAGAGGCCCCTTCGCGAAGTATCATTGTCAGGAAACATCCTGAACCTGTTATCCAACGTTGAAGGCGCAACCCGCGATCTTCGCCTGTATTCAGGGTACTTTGGTGGATGCGGGAAAGGTGGACAACAGCCCCTCCCGGTCGGGCTAGGTGGACCGGAACTACTCGTCAAAGACGTGACCTTTGGAGGTCAAGCGGACTAGGAGCGACGGTGAATAAGTTGATAGAGTACGAGAATCTAAGGAGTGAACTACTCGCACTTGTGGACACTGGCTTGAAGTACGCTAAGACCGTGGACAGCCAGGCTGAGTTCGAGATCTTCCTGTTCTATCGGAATAGGGCCTTCGGAGATATTTCGCAAGGAATCGTTGACGCCACAGATGGCGTAATCGAAGGAAATGCAGCCCGAATCGCTAGAAACCACCAAGTGAGCTTTGCTTCTTCAAGCGGAATATCCATTGACCGAATAAGAAGAAGCATCAACGAAGCCACAGCTAACTTGAATTCCACGTCAGTTAAAGATGAACGCTTCAAAGGCTTCTGTGAGCCGCAGAAGCCCGGGAAAGAAGGTACGTTCACCAAGGACATTCTGAACATGCGAAAAGAGGATCTTGTTGGCTACGCCAACGCTTTGATTCGAGAAGGAAAGGAGTACGACAAGAGAATACATATGGTAGCCGCTAGCTGCGAAGCAGAATGGGGCGGGTTCGCTGTTGGAAATACACGTGGGCTTCAAGAAGCCTCCCGATCAGCATTCAACAGCTGTGCGGTCTATTGTATTGCAGTCGAGGGCGACGAACGGAAAACTGGCTACAAATACGCCATTTCCCGAGAGCGAACAATCCTTCCTCAAGGATTAGGGGTGCAGGCAGCCCAGAAAGCCCTCAGCCTCCTCGACACCAAGAAACTCGACAGAACAGTGACCATGCCAACTATCTGGACACCTGATGCTGCAGCTCCCTACCTATACGCCAGCCTCGGACAATCCATCAGAGGCGAGTACGTCGTTGAAGGACGCTCCCCCCTGGCCGACAAAATCGGACAAGAAGTCGCACCCAAGACGCTCACAGTCATCGACGACGGGCAGAACCCAGCAGGATTCAACACAGACGCAATCGACGCCGAAGGATACCCGCAACGGAAGGTAACCTTGATAGAAAACGGGAAGCTGCAGAACTTCCTGTTCGACACCTATTACGCCCACATCTACGGCACACGGTCAACTGGAAGCTGCTCTCGGCCAGGTCGTCCTTTTGGTTCCGCTCTGCCTTATGAGACTACGCCGCTCATCAGACCGAAGAACATGGAAGTCAAACCCGGCAGCAAAAGCTTGGCCGAGATCATATCTGCAGTCGACAAACAAGCAGTTCTCATAGTTGACATGCCAATAGGTATTTTCCACAGTGATGTCGCTACAGGCGAGTTCTCAGCCGTGGCGTCGAGCGCTTTCCTCATCGAAGATGGCGAGCAAAAATGGTCTCTGAAACCAGTCTCAGTGGCAGGCAGCTTCTACAGTGGGTTTGAGAAACTAAGCGATGTTGGAAACGACCTGGAAGAGACACAATATACAGTCACAACGCCTACGTTAGCCTTCGACGGGTTCTCCGTCGTCGGCTGATCACGCCCACGCACATCTCGTGTGCCAATGCGCACCTGCAGAAATTGGTTTCTCGCAACGACCAAACCAACCAGTTCAAATAGTCTCCCTTTACTGGATTGGAGGGTGCGCATTCCTAGAAGATGTAGAAACGACGGTGAGCTATCAAACAGAGTTGATGGTCTATGGAGTTCCACGCCAGTTGTTCCATCTTACTATGTCGTTCAGCTCTCTTTTTGGAACGTGTAAGACGTTGTTGTCATCAAGCCAATACTTGACGTCTCCTTTTTGGGCTTTGTCCACGATTGGGTTTTCAGCTGGGTATCCGAGCGCAACGGCTAAGACGATGTCAAGATTGTCTGGAATTTTCAGAATCCGCTTTAGCGTTGATCTGTCGATGGAGCCTAGAATGCAGGATCCTATTCCTTTTTCGTGGGCAACCATTGATATACTCATGGCGGCTATGCCTGCGTCATGACCATAGTTTCTGCGGATTTCTCGGTCGAGGAGGACGATTATGTAGGCT
>CAYGBS010000062.1:0-162 GCA_964348215.1 uncultured Candidatus Bathyarchaeia archaeon | reverse complement strand
CCCAGCTCGTTGTTCTGAACACTTCTGGTAGCAACTTGTCGTCATTGACGATTATGTATTTCAGGGGTTGTCGGTTCATTCCGGATGGAGAAAGCCTTGCAGCCTCCACACAGTTTACCAGCACATCCTTGGGGACAGGTTCTTTCGTATACTTTCTAATCG
>CAYGBS010000061.1:0-10135 GCA_964348215.1 uncultured Candidatus Bathyarchaeia archaeon | reverse complement strand
GCAGGGTGAATGGTGGTACGATCCTGACTGGTCGTGGGAGCTTGAAGGCTGGTGGACTCTGGGCTACTTCCCAGGTCCTTGGAACTGGCCTGCAGGCTCAGACTGGTGGATAAACTATACCGCCGCATCGTATCTCACAATCGACTACAACGCCGGACCTGCCCCAATAGACCAGTTTTCAGACGCAATCAACGACCCTAACATAGTTGTTGATAGCGTTGCAGATATGGGCATGAACCAGTTCGACCTCAACAACAACTACACTATTCATTCGGTTCGTGGGTACAGAAGTCCCATGAGCTACGTAGAAATGAGGCGAGCTGTTGCATGGTTGACTCCCAAAGACTTCATCGTAAACGAGATTTGCGGAAGCTTCGCTGAAAGGATTGACCAGCAGATTCCAGCTCCTAACAAGGGTTGGGCAAACGCGTCATACTGGTATCCTAACTATCCTTATGAGTATGACCCGGCAGCTGCAGCCGCTTCTTTGGACGCGGGCGGATTTGCCCAAGGGTCAACGGCAAACCCCGACTATGACCCAGGCTTTCCAGGGTCAGCCCAGTTCATTCGAACCTATCCCACAGGCCACGAAAAAGAAGGACAAGACTTGGACCCCATAGAAGTCGTGATACGAACAGACGACATTAGACAGTTCGAAGCTGGCCATCTAGTTGCCAGCAACATGAGAAAGCACGGCATACCCATGACAGTCACAGAAGGCGACATTAACTCCATCTACGACAAAGTGTTCGGCCTATTCGACTACCACCTGTACACGGGTAGATGGAGCGCAGGAAGATTCCCAGCCCTAGGCCTTTGGCAGCTTTACAGCAAGGAAAGCATTTACCCCTATGGATCCAACTACGTCACAGGTATTAACAGCCAAACTCACAAATATCCTCGTCTTCAAAAACTTCTAGAAAAGGCAAGATTTCCAAGCAGCTACTCGGAAGCTGCCTCAGCGGTCAAGCTTGCTGCTGGCTACATGACCGAGCAGTGCATAACCGTCCCTCTATTCAGTGCGAAGTCCTACTGGGCTTGGAGCAACCATCTACTAGGCGTCGTCAACATGTATGGATATGGGCCAATAAATCCCTACACGTTTATGAATGCCTACCGCGACGACACGCCTAGCAGAGGACCGATAAGAGTTGGGCTTAAGAGTGCCCCCAACCAAATGAATACTGTCTATTCAAGTTGGATTTGGGATTATATTTGTCTCGACAGGATGACTCTTTACGGGGATATGGACGTAGCTCCCTATGACCTTTCCATCGACCAACCTGGCTTCGTTAGGAACTGGGAAACAGACATCTGGTTCGACCCAGTGGACGGTGAGAACAAGACTAAGCTCACGCTAGTGTTCAGAAGCGACGGGTACTTTGTAGAACCCGTCACTGGCACCCAGAAAGCCAACGTCAACACAAGCCACCACTTCTTCAACATATGGTACGACTACAACGTCGATCCTATCGGCTGGAACTTTCCAGACGTCGAAGATATCCATCACGTTGTTATGGTTAACAACACAGCAGTTCAAGTCTACTTCGACTCTGAGAGCTACTGGAGTACCTACTATGCTCGAGGAGTCTTCCGACCAATGGACACGTGGGCTCAGCACAGTGAGCTTGTCACAGTCGCTACCGAATCGTTCCCAGGCTGGTCAGGTACAGGCCAAGTTCCACTAGCCAACAACCCATGCTGGATCGCATCAATCGACGTAGACGGCACACCTCTTGCCCATGGCACCGACTGGAACATCGTCCTCGGCAACCTCATAATACTCACAAGCCAAACAGGCACACTCAACGTAGAATACTGGGCTCCCAACGATCCAAGAGGTTACACACCCGGTAACCTGCCATGGCAGACAGTCTTCGAAGGAGCCGGAATGTTCTTCCCAACCGCATTCACACCGGGAGTGGGCGGCAGCCTAACACTGAAGCGTAACCCCTTCTACTGGATGGAGACACCGCCCCTAGGGGAGATTGACTTCATTAGGAAGCCTAATGGCGCCTTCGCAGTCGACTATTCTGACCTTGCCATCCTTGTGTGGGCGTATAACTCTACAGGAACAGGTTTGCCAGATGGCAACTGGTTCCCGGGGGCTGACATAGCTCCTCCTGGAGGATATGTTCATCCGGTTTTCGACCAACTGACTTTTTACTGGAATTTGGACACTGTGTGGGATATTCCCCTAATGTCAGTCCTCCAGACGGACAAACTTGCTCAAACAAGTGCTCCAACCCTCTCGAACACAACTGTCAGAGTGGTGCCAGAGGTAGTTGATCTGGGCCCAGAGCCAACATTCGTGATCGGTGAGGAATTCGACATAGCAGTCGTCGTGGAGAACGTGACAAATCTTTACGGTCTTGACTTGCAGCTCAGCTGGGACAACGATTATTTGGAGTACGTGAACCACACGGTCACAGTCTCCACAGAGGATTTCCCAGACCCAATTCCACCAAGCCCCTACGCGGGCATCCTGCACTCGCCAACATTCAATGTAAAGAACGAGACGTTTACTGATTCGTATTGGTTCGCCGAGGTCAGCACTTGGCCTGCCCCCAGTTTCAATGGTAGCGGTACGGCATTCGTTATGACCTTTAGAGTGAAGCAACAGCTGCTGAACAGGTCAATAGAAGTCCCATTAACATTGAATTCCACTATACTCGCTACCCCGCAGGAGGAGGCCATTGATCATGTGACAGTAGACGGGTTGGTAAGAATACCTCAGGCACCAACTCCAGTCGTCAGGGTAGAGCCGCAAGTAGTAGAACTGGGCCCGGAGCCAACATGGGTGGTCGGTAGCGAATTCGACATAGCAGTCGTCGTCGAAGACGTAATAGATCTTAGCGCTCTCATATTGGAATTTGGTTGGAACCCCGAGTACCTCGAATACGTAAATCACACTGCAACTATTCCCGTCGAAGACTTCCCTAGCCCAATCCCACCCAGTCCCTATGCAGGGCTTCTCACAGGGAACCTAATTTTGCTTAACGATACAGCAGACTCAGTGCGAGGAAAATACAACCTAGACGTGGCCACAATTCCATCCACACATTTCAACGGCAACGGAACGGCTTTCGTAATGACTTTTAGGGTGAAGCAACAGTTGGAGGACACAGCTGTAGAGGTCCCGTTGACATTCACATCAACTTTACTCGTTAACTCGCAGATAGAGGCGATTAACCACACTACGGTGGATGGACTGGTAAGAATTCCACAGGCACCCAATCCCCTAGTCTTTGTGGACCCCCCTACCACAACCGTCAATCAGAACAAAGATTTTGCGATAAATGTGTCCATAGGCTGTGGCCTCGCAGTTCATGGCTATCTGTTTACACTCTACTACAATTCAAGCTTCTTCCACACTTCCAATGTAAATGAAGGGCCTTGGCTGGGCAGCACTACATCTACAATTTCCGATGTAGCATGGAACGAAAACTATAACGCCACACATGGCCGGATCTGGTTCTGGGCCATACAGCCTAACCCGAATCCAGGGGCAACTGGAAATGGAACGTTAGCAACTGTTTCCTTCGGAGCAAGCGAAAGTTTAGGCGTTTCTACTCTACACCTTGAAGTGGAGCTTGCTGGCGTTCGCGTTGGCGGTGCACGTCCAATAGCCCATGACACCCATGATGGAAGTGTTACGGTCACGTACGCCGGAGATGCAGACGGAGATGGAGACGTAGACATCTTCGACATAGTCGGGATTGCACGGCGCTACAACTCGAAAGAAGGAGACGGACGATATGACCCCAACTACGACTTCGACGCAGACGGAGACGTAGACATCTTCGACATCGTTATTGCGGCTGGAAACTACGGAAAGAGCCTATAGCCACAACTGAAACCAAAAACACCCCCTTTTTTCTCATGTAAACAATCTTGCAGAGTTATGGAGAGAGCAAGCCTTGGAAACATGTCTAGGAGACACCTAAGACCTGTAAGACTTTGCTCTCTCTAGGACTGATTTAATTTCCTTCCAAGCTGCCATTCTCTTGCTAGCCGGTCTGCCGTTAATTGAAATTCCTCTTGCTAGCCCAAGTTCTTCAATAGCCTTTCTACTGTCAGTGTTGATCATATTAATCGTTACTTCAGACGCCTTTACATTTCTGATAATCTCGTCTGCCATCCACCCACACCATGGACACTGACTATTGCACAAGACATCAACCACCGTATATCCATTCTTCCCAAATTTACGGTGTCTTGGGGAGAGAAGCTTTGGTGTTATGTGTGCTCCTAGGTCGAGATGAAGCAGAGTACGAGTTTCATCTCTTGAGACCTCTCTAAATCCAAATCGCTTGAAGAAGTTGGCTGGCATGTAGTCAAAATAGCCAAACCATTTGTCACCTTCATAAGCCAGCACGCTAGCCCCACCAACCTCACTCGCATCATCAAGAAAATTTCGCATTAGCGCTTTTCCAACGCCTGATCTACTGAATCGTGGCAGAACCCAAATGCAGTTTAAGAACAGGGACTTTTTTCCCTTCACAGGTTCAGGAGCCACTTCAATTGGAAGATATTCAATAAGCCCCTTCTTGCTCTTTCTTGGGCCCAACGCTACTATTATCTTTAGTCCCTTTGACCACATCTTCTTAATCCAACTGATCCTTTTCTCCATATGCTCCTTCATAGCTTCTCTCTGTCTATGACTGACGCCCCAGAGGCAGAGATAGGAAACATATGGAAGCTCATCTGCAGCTACTTTGCGAAATTCCAATTTCAATGGCACATATAACCGTTTCATTACTAGGTTTTATGACTTATGTAAGAGACTCTGCATCTTTGGGATGTACTCAGAATGGATTGAGTACCTTCATTTTCTTGGGACAAATGTATGAGAATTCTCGGTTATCGTGAAATTGTTGATGTGTCTGCACGATACTCCAAAAGCCTTTTTCTAAAAAAGAGGGGGAATAGGAAAGCTGTTCAGAGTGCCCTAGTGAGGCAAGTTGCGCCTTTGGTATCCCAATATACCTTCAACTTCCGAATTTTCTGCCTCCAGCATAGCATTCGTAATCTCTTTGTGAAAGTCGCGATTCGCCTGATATGCAGAAACACCACAAGGCTTCTTCTCCTTCGAAGCCAACGGGAACTCAAAGCCGCTGTCCCTGCCCAATGCCCTGAGCACTTTTCTGACGAGAGAGCCTTTCCCTACTGGTTTAGCCTTTCTCATTCGCTATCACCACGCATAAACCTTTGCACGACGAGAGACATAGGCGTTGTGCCGTCATAAGACGGTCCATATATACCGTCATTTGACTGCCATAGAGTTAAGTGCAGCCATGCTCAATTCATTTTTAGTGTCTAAGATGGCATTGTTTGATGTTGCGTTGAAAATAACGCATTTGAGGACACGTCCTCACAGCCAATCTTCCTTCGAAGATTTGACCCGTAGATTTCCGTCTGCAAGCGTCTTCATCTGGTGCAACAGAGAGAATGATGTTATAGAGATTGTTGTAAGAAACCCTGAAGACTACCCCTTAGTCGTTAAAGAGATTCAAGCAGCTCACATCATGGATGTCATGGAAGAAATCGCTGACGAACAGAGACTCTATTTGAACGTGCACAGATGCCACTGCATGAACCATGACACGATTGTCAGACACATCGGAAAACTAAATATCCTCAACATCTTTCCAAACATGATAGAAAACGGCTGGGCATACCACCGACTCATAGTTTTCAGGCATGAAGATCTGGAAGAACTTCTAGAACGCTTTGAAAAGTGGGGATGGCACTACAAAATCCTGCGTAAGACTCCCTTTGATGGTTTTGTATCAAGCTCTCTAACAATGTCGGCCGACGCGCTGTTTTCCGGCCTAACAGAGAAACAGATGGAAGCTGTTCTTGTTGCACATCGTCATGGGTACTATAACCTGCCTAGGACCGCTGATGTTAAAGCAATTGCTAACAAGAAGAAAGTTCCACGCACTACCTTCCAAGAACATCTCATGAAAGCTGAAAACAAGCTTATCTCAGCACTAATTCCGAACATCAAACTTTACTACCACGCTTCGCCCGAGCGGAAAAGGACTCTCAGGGTGAAACGGAACATCTCCAGAATTCCCTTAAACAGACAGATAGCAAAGTAGGCATGCGGACGTCAAATAGCAAGGGGAGTTAAGCGGACCGCTTCTTATTCGGGTATCTATTCGGGAATATTGTTCTCTCCGGGATGTAAGGTCACATTGAAAGCTGTTCTACGATTGATTGCTCTGCACACTGATACTTACGACTAGTCTTTCACTTCTATTTCTACGTTAACGTCATTTCGCCTTCTTCTGCTTCAGAACGGTTTTCAGTTCCATATCCGTTATGACCCCTATCTCGTGCAACGTGCTTGCAGCTTTGCTTGCCTCCAGTAAATAGTGCAGTGTAATGTCGTCTTCCATAAGCGCCTCTTTTCCGCCTTCTTCTCTGTCAATTAAAACCACTGCATCATTAATTACCCCTCCCTCTGCACGTATTGCAGATGCTGCTTTGAGTAGTGATTTGCCAGAGGTGATCAGGTCGTCGAGAAGGAGAACCTTGTCGCC
Source organism: uncultured Candidatus Bathyarchaeia archaeon (assembly GCA_964348215.1). Lineage (GTDB taxonomy): Archaea > Thermoproteota > Bathyarchaeia > Bathyarchaeales > SOJC01 > CAYGBS01. The sequence continues at coordinate 3,584 of CAYGBS010000061.1, read as the reverse complement.
TGATGCAAGTACGCCTTCAACTCTGCGTTCTCTTCCATGTTTTTTCTGAGTTGGACGGGTATATAGAAAAGATTTGTGGAGGTTATAAGCGACGACGGAAGCAAAAGGCATGCCTGCTGTGGGAATTCCTGCGATTCGCTTGAAGTTCTCGGTTCCAACATAACTCTCAATAAGCTTAACGTAGAGAGAGCAGATTTCACGGAAAGCGTCTGGAAAGCTGGGCACTACGCGAAGATCAATGTAGTAGGGACTTATTTTCCCGCTTGTGAGCTTGAAGGTGCCGAATTCTAGAGCGCCGATCTTGTAGAGGATCCTGCAAAGCTGTCCTTTCATTGACTCTAAACTCACAGTTATCTTTTCCGCTCCTTTCCAACAATATAAGCATTATCTCGTTCGGCTACTAGACACTTTACTTTCGGTGCGTCCTTCGCCAGCATTCTACAGAACTTGGTCAAGTCATCCTTTGAAGCAGTATGATATGGCACTGCAACCTGCGGTTTAACAAGCTTTACGATTTCTATTCCTGTTTCAGGCGATGTACCCGGCGCTATGCCGACCGTGGCGAAACAGATGTCTGGCTTATTTTCGCTGCCTATAGCGCTCATTTCCGGAAAAGGTTTGCTGTCGGCGGTGTGAAAGATTTTCACGCCGTCTTCACTAGTTATCAGGAAGGTAATCGGTGTAGTTGCAGGTGAATGGTTGCATGTTTCCGCTCTTACTGTTACACCGTCTATTTGTGCTTCTTTTCCAGGTTCTATCTCTTGTAGTTTTTCCATGGGGATTGTGTTGCTGAGTTTTCTTGTAGAGGTAGGGTCTGCAATTACCTCACACTGGGTTCGCTTTTGCATTCTTGCTATTAAGGGCCCGTCAAGATGATCATAGTGTTCATGGGTGATGAGAATGGCATCTATTGTTGCAAAGCTCTTGGCGTTTACGTCCACGGGGTCTATGACCAACGTTTTTGTAGGCGTCTTAATGGTGACACCGGCATAGTTGTTAAACCATTTGAAGGCTATTTCATTCTTTTTCGGAATTGCGTTTTCTATGGACATGCAAGTCCTCCTAGATAATGGTATGACCTTTTTAGTTAAAAGAACTTATGCTGAGGCTCCCTATGGAAAGAATGGCACTTAGCAGTCTTTAGCAGACACCTGCAAGCATTTCGTAGGTCTTGCAGATGGCGATTTCTTCGTCTGGAGGCACTGTTCTTTCCTTGACTTCAATCTCAGCTTGGGAACATTCACCATCTACCCAATGCTTGCAGTCTCGTCGTTCACACATGACTTTAGTCATTGAACCACCCAGTTTCACAGACTAGTTTTGTGTCTGCCAACTATTAAACTCTACTTGACTCTATTTGAGCCAGCAAACTGCAAAGAGAGCGTCCCTAAAGAAATCTTCGATATGCTTAAAAGCAACAGCTTTCAAACTGTTCCTTCACTCGGAGCACCCTTCTAATGGTAGACGTCTGGCTTCCCTACGACAAAACAGAAGTTTGCGCACGTATTCCAACCCGCAACTTTCTAGGAACAATCGAACCGAAGGAAAAACCCAGCGCGCCCGACGCAAAGGCAGAAATCTTACAGGCCTTGAACAATCCAATCGGCTCAGAACCTTTGAACGAAATAGTCCAGGCAGGCGACAGAGTTGCAATAGTTGTAGATGACGCCACTCGCCCCGCACCTAGTAGAATAACAGTTCCTCCGCTGCTTGAAAGACTGAATCAACATGGCATCAAAGACGAAGATATAACAATAATCTTCGGCTGTGGCACCCACAGAACTGTCAAGCCTCATGAAGCCAGAGAGCTTCTGAGCGAAGAGGTCGTGAACAGACTTAGAACTTTGAGCCATGACTGCCACGCTAAAGACCACGTTTACATGGGGACAACAAAGAAGCATGGAACAAAAGTTTTTGTCAACAAAACCTTCGCAGAAGCAGATGTGCGAATCTTAACCGGTGACATTGAAATGCACTATTATGCAGGCTTTGGCGGTGGCAGAAAGAGCGTCCTACCTGCTGTCAGCAGTGTCGAAACAATTCAGCACAATCACTCTATGATTCTAGATCCTAAAGCTAGAACCGGTGTTTTGGAGGGAAATCCTATTCATGAAGACATGGTTGAAGCCGCAAGGCTAGCAAAAGTTGACTTCATTCTGAATGTTGTGGCAAATGGTAACGGCGAAATCGCTCAGGCCTTTGCAGGGGACTTAGAAAAAGCGTTCTACGAAGGGGTGAAGCTAGTTGAGGAAATGTACAAGGTGCCAATCGACCGACCCGCAGACATTGCAGTAGTCAGCCCTGGAGGGCACCCTACAGACATTGATCTTTACCAAGCATATAAAGCCGCGGACAATGCTTTGGACAGCGTTAAGCGCGGAGGCGTCATCGTCTTAGCTGCCGAGTGTCCAGAAGGATATGGAAACGAGGTATTCTATGAATGGATGGCAAGGTTTGAAGACTTGAAATCCATGGAGAAAGAGATCAAAAAACGCTTCGTAATCGGGGGGCATAAAGCTTACTATTTATCGAAAGCTCTGCAGAAGGTGCAGATTATTCTTGTCTCAACAATGCCTGACTTTTATGCAGTCAACGTGTTTAAGCTTCGAACTGCGAGGGCTCTGAATGATGCGTTAAACGATGCCTTTGAAATCGCAGGTAAGAAAGCAAAGATCTGGGCAATTCCACATGGCCATGTGACTTTTCCAGTAATGAAAGCTTAGAAAACACAGTCTCTCAGATGAGGATACTGCTTTAACGATAGACTTTGGACAATTGCATGCAGAAGGAGAACCGGGAAAATGGAAAGCACAGTAGGGAAGCTGGAGCAAAAGGTGAAGAGTGAAGGATTAACAGAAGCAAACCTGAGGAAATTCTGGAAACTTGTAAACCGCGCAAAACTAGAGGAACACCTCACTGAGAACATTCTTGACCGAATTGAGATGCTGCATGACGTATTCTTTCGCGAGTTCTATCCACCTCTCTTTTCGTTAAGGAAAGGCCTAGCATTAACAGCTGTAGCAATGCTTGCAGGAACCCTGCTGATCGGGAACGCTTTGCAATCCAGTCAACCCATACTCTTTCTCGCAGGATCAGCCTTAGTGTTGTTAGGGACACATCCTTGGGGCCACTGGGTTGTCGGGAAATGTGTGGGAGTAAGCTACGAATACTTCTATCTAAACGGCCCGGCAAAGCTTGAACCAAGCTTGAAAATACATTACAGGAGTTATCTTAAGGCTAGTTTTGACTCTCGCATGGTTGTGCATGCCTCTGGAGCATTAACAACTGCTCTGACAGCCCTGTTGCTGCTGGTCTCAGCCTTGACGATACAGGATCTTTGGATTCAGAGCATAGCCACGGTTATTTTCTTTGCAGTTATAGTAACTGAGATTATATCATGGAGTGGAATGGCTACCGGAGACCTGAGGAGAGCGAGAAGGGAGAAAACTCTAAAAAATATCAATAAGAGGAAAAGACGCTAGACATCTAGCTCTTCAATCAAGTTAGAAACCATCTCCGTCCGCTCAAGACGACAGCAAGCAAATCTATATATGGATATGCAGCAAAACGTCTCTCCAAGCCAC
>CAYGBS010000060.1:0-10287 GCA_964348215.1 uncultured Candidatus Bathyarchaeia archaeon | reverse complement strand
ATTTCTGCGTCCAAAACCTCTTCAGGCAGCCTATACCGCGGGATGCAATATCTGAGGGCACCTCCAGATTTTGAAGCGCTTTCAAAGACAGTTACTGGATAGCCCTCTTTAGCCAGTTCGTAGGCAGCTGTGAGCCCTGCAGGTCCAGAGCCTATTATGGCGATTTTTTCACCGTGGGTTTTTGGAACTGATATTGGTTTTTCTTTCAGCTCAGAAGCAAACTCATGGTCAGCAACTAAGCGTTTGAGAACGCGGATACCGACTGCCTCGTCAACATTCTTACGAGTACATGCATCTTCGCATGGACTGAAGCAAACTCTGCCGCAAACAGAGGGAAATGGGATATATCTTCTGATGCTTTCTAAGGATTCTTTGAATTTTCCTTGAGCAATGAGTGCAACGTAGGCTTGAACGTTTATTCCTGCGGGGCAAGCTTTGCGACAAGGCGGATATTTTGTGTCAACCGTTTCAGAAGTGACAGCTATGCCATTTTCCTCCTGCGTTTCGTATTGAGTCTTGATCTTAAGGAGAATGCTAAGAAGAAGGAAACCGCAATATTAAACTTGCGAAAAAGACACAGGAAACACGTACTCGGTCCTTTAGAGGAATTTTTATATTATTGATTCGGCTTTCACTGACTCTCTCTAAAAAGGAGCGCTTCCCGGTTGATTATAGTTCAGCAAAAGCCTTTAAAGGAAATTTTCGAGATGACGAGGGGCATCAAGCGTCTTCTGGTCTTGGGCTGTGATGGATGCGCGTCTATAATTCAAGTAGGCGGCCAGAGACAAGCGGAAGTTTTGAAATCTCTGTTGGAAATGGAAAGGAAAATAAAGGACGAGGAAACGCCTGAAATCAAAGCCATATCCATCTTACGTCAATGCGATCGCCAGATTGCCACAACAGCACTTGATTCCATGATAGAGGATTATGATGCGGTTGTTTCCTTAAGTTGCGGTGTGGGAGTTCAAACTCTTGCAGACCTCTATAAGCACAAGTTGGTAATCCCAGCAATCGATACGAAATTCATGGGGATGCACGGCAGAGCAGGTGAGTTATATGAAATGTGCACAGCATGCGGCGACTGCATCCTCTTTGAGACTGGTGGCGTATGCCCCATAACCAGATGCGCAAAAAGCCTACTAAACGGCCCATGTGGAGGGCAAGCAAAAGGCAAATGTGAAGTCGGCGGATGGAAAAAGGACTGCGCGTGGATTCTCATATACAGCCGTCTAAAAGAGCGAAATCGCTTAGACTTGTTCACCAAGTTTAGGCCTCCAAGGGACTACAGAGTTTCTGGACACCCGCGAGAACTCACTGGCGAAACAGAAGGCAAGGAGGCAGCTGCGTGAAAAGAGAAGCCTATGGCGAATTGATGAAGCAAATAAACACCGGGAAATTTGTTTTCACGGGTGAACTGGAACCAGTTAAAACTTCAAACCTCGACGAAGTTATCGAAGGAGCGAAAATCCTGAAGGGCCACGTAGCAGCCATAAACATAACAGATAACCCAACGGCTTTCGGTTACATGAACGCCCTCGTACCTTCCTACATGATTCAAAAGGAAGCAGGGGTGGAAGCTGTCTATCAGATGACAACCCGAGACCGGAACCGTTTAGCCTTGATCTCAGACTTGTTAGCAGCCGGAGCTTTAGGTATAAAAAATATCTTGGCCTTGACAGGCGACCATACCACCGTCGGAGATACACCCCAAGCCAAACCGGTTTTCGACCTAGATTCAGCTACCCTCGTATTCATGCTAAGAAAAATGATAGACGAAGGGAAAGACCTAAACGACAATGAAATCGAAAACCCACCGAAATTCAACATAGGCATCGCTGCCGCGCCAAATGCAGACCCGTTAGAGCCAGAACTCTTGAAAATCGAAAGAAAAGTGAAGTTAGGAGTAGATTTTATACAAACCCAATGCGTCTACAGCGTTGAACAGGCTAAAAACTTCTTAGACGCTGCCAATCTGAAGACCCCCATCCTGATGGGCATTGCTCCCTTCAAATCTATTTCCATGATGGACTGGATGGTTAAATTCGTGCCGGGCATTAAAGTTCCCAGCGAAATCCAAGAGACCATTCGCAAGGCTAAGAAGACAGGTGGAAAGCAGGCTGTCTATGATGCCAACATCGAGATTTTCGGAGAAATGATAAGAGAGATTAAGAAGACAACGAATGCGGCAGGCATACACACGATGGCAGTTGGCTTCGAATGGATCATCCCGAAAATAATAGAGCGGGCTGGACTCTAGCAACAGCAAACCCTTCAAAAACAACAGCGATTTGTCTGCCGGTTACATCGGGATTGGACAAAACAGTCGAATATGCTTTTTAGTCGTGGTTCCTTCTTTATCCCAGAAATGAGTGGCTTTCAATGCTCTGGGGAATTTCCGAACGAGAGACAAAACTTCGGATAAGTAAGCATTTCCCATGGTGCCCCTTCTGCTGCTACGAGCACTTAGAAATCGATGTGAAGCCTGAACGCAAACATGACTACATACTTTGCAGCAACTGTGGGGCTAGATGGGAGATGACCATTCAAGGAAAAATCAATTCTGTGAAACTAGTTTCAACAAGCATTGACTGGAAGGGGAAAGATTTACTGGAAAAGGATACAGAACCAAAATTCTGGCAGAACAAGGCGTGGCTCTGCGTGTTAACACGAAAAGTACCAAAGAAGCGTTAATGACTTTAGGTTAATATACTTTGAGAACTATAAGCAAAACGATGTTAAGATGCCTGTCTTTGTAAGGTGGCTGGCTCACGCTGGCTTTCGAATTAAGGCTGATGGAAAAGTCATTTATATTGACTTGGAAAAGTCCAGTGAACCTTCGGAAAAAGCAGACATAGTTCTAGTAACGCATTCGCACACTGACCATTGTGATCAATCTAAGATCAAAAAGGTCCGCAAGGAAGACACTGTTATAATTGCCCCTGAGGACTGTGCCTTAAAAATCGGCGGAAAGGTTAAGACGCTTGAAGCAGGGGACGAGATGACTGTAGATGGTGTAAAAGTCAGAGCGGTGGAGGCTTACAATGTTAAGCGTTTCAGATCTCCTGGAAACCCTTACCATCCTAAGAAATTCGGTGTTGGCTACCTGATAGGTGTGGAAGGCAAGACTATTTATCATGCCGGGGATACGGATTTCATCCCGGAGATGCGGCAGCTTGGTCATGTGGATGTCGCTTTGCTCCCCAGCGGAGATACGTATACGATGGATAATGTTGAGGCTGCTGAGGCAGCAGTGGCAATTAACCCTAGAACGGCCATACCAATGCATAGATGGAACACGCGTCCTGAGGAATTTAGAAGGAAAGTGGAAGCCAGCTCAAACGTTAAGGTTAGGTTGTTGCGAGCAGGCGAGGAGTTTCAAGTACCCTAAAAACAACAGAAAACTTTGCGGAAAAAAGAACGTTTAAGTCGTGAAAGGGTTATCTCCTTTCCAAGTATTTCTGCAGAAAGAGAGGGTCGTATTTGAAAGAAGTGACTTTCACGCTGTCTGACGATTTATATCGCTATCTCAGCTTTCTGGAAAAAGCTCATTTTATAAAAAACAAGGAAGAAGCGCTAAGCACAGCTCTGGAGTTTTACAAGATGCTGGCAATGTATGATTGGTTACCATTTACATATCGTATGGGCGGTGGGCGGGTCATGCTCATGGATACGACGATGATTCTAGACTTTTTCCACCTTCTAACTAATCAAGAAATCCTCAATGCTGCGCGAACGTCTGCTCTGAAACGAAAAGTGACCAACCCCTTTTTCAAGGGTGTTGATTTTTCAGACCCTCAAAACTGGTCCATAGTGCTGCGAGAGATGGAAATCACGGGGTGGGGCAAGTTCGCAAAATCTGGAAATAAGATACAAGTCGAAGCCTGCATACTTCCGGCACACTATCTGCAAGGCTATTTTGAGGGGATGTTTGGACAACGATTTAGTTTCCATCAATCTGAAACGCCAAACGTCGTGATTTTCGTTGGCGAAAAGAAAAAATTAAGGGAAAAGAGACCCTAGAGCCCAGTCCATGGACACCGTTTATAGGGTCCAATGACGATTGTTACGATAGTCCCTAGAATACCATCCAGTTTCAACTCTTCTTCAAGAAAAGCGTTCAAATCTTCCATCTTCTCGAAAATGACCTCGGTCACTATGTCAGTGTCGCCACTTGTTCGGTACAGCACCTGCGTATCTGGATGCTTTGCAAGGTGTTCTGCAATGGGTTTCACTTTGGCGGGTTCTACTCGTAAGCCTATGAAAGCTTTAATAACTCTGCCTAATTTGTGATAGTCCAAAACCACGGTAAACCGTTCAATTACGCCATCTCTCAGAAGCTTATCGATACGTCTCCTAACAGTTGCCTCGTTGGCATTCACTTCCTTTGCAATCCGCACTATCGGCTTTCGAGCGTCAATCTGCAGTGCCCTGATTATCTTCATGTCCAACGCGTCAATACTCGACAATTCTTGACACTCCGTATCCGAATTATAGTTATTCGACTAACGTCGTTATACGCTTTGCGTATCTGTTATCCATAGGTAAGTCCGATTTTTTTACTTGAAAGCGTCCATAAACGCTGTTATAATTGCTTGAATCCTTCATTCGTCTCACTCATTTCATATGATTTATCACAGAAACTTTTACTCTGATGACGAATTTAATCAACAAAAACCTTATTTTTCGTCAACAAGATATATGTCTTTGAGCAATTCGCTGTGGAGAATTCGATATGGCGTTAGAGAAAATCGTTAGAAAAATTCCATCATCCTCGTGGGAGGTTACTTCAGAGAGGCTCATCGACATCGTTCTAAACTCACCAAATGCCAACAGAATGCCTAGCGGCTTAGCAAAGACAATACTCTACTATTGGCAGAGGGATCAACTTGCCACGGAAGTCGGGTTGCAGAGGCTTCTTGAGGCTTCTATGATGATAGATTCAGAGAAAACAATCGGTGTCTTGAAGAACTTGGGTTTCCGAGAACTTGTCGCAGTGCTCGAAACAAGCTAAGAACACTATAGCAAACTACTTAGGTCGCATAGGACAATCTTCCTTAGAAGGGGATTACGAGAGAGGAGCCCCTAAATGATAAATTTCGGCATCGAGTTTGTCCCACGCGATCTCTACTGGAAAACCACTTTCTACGCCATCCAAGCAGAAAAGACAGGATTCAATACTCTATGGATCACAGACCACTTCAACAACCGAAATGTCTATGTCTCACTGGCGATTATTTCCGCCTACACTGACAAAATAAGATTCGGTCCTGGCGTAACAAATCCTTACATGGCACACCCAATTGTCACCGCACAAGCAGTTTCAACACTAAGCGAAATAGCCCCGGGTAGAGTAGTGTGTGGGATAGGTGTTGGAGACAAAACAACCTTGGAAATGGTCAACATAAGACCGTCTAAACCCTTAACAACTGTGAGGGAATCGGTTAGGATAATTCGAGAGATCACTTCAGGGAAAAATCTGGAAATGGAGGGCAGGATTTTCACAGTTTCAGGCGCCAAACTGAATTTCAAGACCACCAAGAGAGTTCCGATATTCATCGGAGCCCAAGGACCCAAAATGCTAGCGTTGGCTGCAGAAATCGGCGATGGCGTGTTAATTAACGCCTCACACTCCAAGGACGTGAGAAACGCTATGGAGTTCCTTAAGGAAGGGGTTGCCAAAACAGGAAAGAGCCTTAAAGACTTGGAGATAGCGGCCTATACTTCGTTCTCGCTTGCAGAGGAACAGAAAAAGGCAACAAAAGCAGTTGTTCCAGTAGTGGCCTACATCGTAGCAGGATGCCCTGAAATCGTTCTTCAGAAGCATGGAATCTCCGTAGAGACTGCAAATAAGATACGCCAAGCCATAGTCAAAGGAAAATGGAAAGAGGCCTTCTCGCAGATTACCGACAAAATGATAGAGGCTTTCTCGATATGTGGCACTCCAGAGAAAGTTGTGGAAAAAATCGATCGTTTAGTCAAAGTAGGAACAACCCAGATAGTAGCGGGATCTCCAATTGGACCAGACATACGCAAATCCATCAACATGATTGGGGCTGAAATCTTCCCGCATTTCAAAGGTCAGGAGGACGGGGAGTATGATTGAAGCCTATGTTCTGTTGAGAGTTAAGCCCGGTATGGATAGGTCTGTTCTTCAGACGGTTAACAGGCTGAAACAGGTAACTGATGTAGAAACCGTGTATGGTGAGTACGATCTGCTGATGAAAATAAGCGTAGAAGCCATGGAAAACTTGGACGCTTTTATCTTCGACATTGTTAGAACGATAGAGGGCGTGGAGAGGACGACTACGCTAATCACCATCGAGCCGCCGAAGTGAGAGAAGAGAAATGGAAGGTAAAAGACCACCGTCTACAGTTCGAGGCGTCATGAGCAAACCTGTCATCACAGTAGGGATTGACAGTTCTATACTCGAGGCGGCTAACCTTATGGCAGAGAAGAACGTGGGCTCTCTTGTGGTCTTCTACAGAGGAGAGCCGGTGGGCATAGTAACCGAGAGGGATGTGTTGGAAAAGATTGTGGCGAAAGGGCTTGATGGCTCAAAGGTGCAGGTGAAGGAGATCATGAGCAGATCATTAATCTCTGCGAACGGCGATACGCCGATCATTGAAGCAATCAGAATGATGCAAAAGAAGAAGATACGTAGACTTTTGGTCATGGAAAAGAGGAAGTTAATTGGAATAGTAACTCAGCGAGACCTCCTTCGCGCGCTCGCGTTTCACGTCATTATCTCTTTCCGACCGTTATTAGAAACAGGCTAGGATGAGGCCTATGATTTCAGCTTTTACGCTAGTGAAAATTTCTCCCGATATGAATGTGCAAGTCCTCGAAGAAATAAAGGAACTTCCGGTGATAAAGGAGGCAACCTTAGTTTACGGCGAATATGATCTCATAGTAAAGACAGCGACAAGAAACGTAGAAGAGTTAAATAAATTCATCTACAATGTTCTCCGCAAAATTCCCTACATTACTGTGACAACCACTATGATTGTGGCGCGCATACCGAAGAAAAAGTGATTTTCGCAGAATTAGCTGCATGATAAATTATATACGTACATGTAGTTAACTCTGATTGAGCTTGGGTTATTTGAAAGAAGTCAGGATAGTATTCTTCAAGTGTGGCAACATTGGAACAGCCCCACTGCTGGAGCTTCTCTTCGATGAATTGGCAGACCGTGAGGACATCACGGTGCGAACGGTGACTACTGGTTCTAAGATGGATGTTGGAGCTGTTGAAGGCACCGTCGAAAAGATCTTTGATTTTTCTCCAGACCTTGTTGTCTTTGTTTCGCCAAACACCAGCGCACCTGGGCCTGCAAGAGCCAGAGAGGTTTTCTCAAAGAAGAAAGTACCCACGGTCGTTTTCACAGATGGCCCTGGAAAACGTGTGAAGGAGGAGATTGCGGAGCAGGGTTTGGGTTACGTGGTGGTCATGGGTGACCCGCTCATTGGCGCTAGAAAAGAGTTTCTTGACGCAATAGAGATGGCGATTTTCAACTCAAATGTGATTAAGGTTCTTGCAATCACTGGAGTTTTCAGGTTAATATTCAAAGAACTCGACAAGCTAATCTATGCTCTGAAAGCTGGATCAAAGCTTTCATTGTTGAGGTTGATAATCGACACTAACAGCATTCGAGATTCTCCTGATTTCAGAAATCCTTATGCGAGGGTGAAAGCGATGGCTGCTTATGAAATGCTGAAGAAAGTTGCCGAAATCAACTTCAAAGCGTGCTTCATCGAGAAAGACAAAGAAAAGTATATTTCTATGGTGGCCTGTGCCCACGAAATAGTTCAAGCGAGCGCCAAACTGGCGGAGGAGGCTAGGGAAATGGAAAAGAACACTGATACACTGCTAAGAACGCCTCATGCAAAGGACGGTAGGCTCAAGGCGAAGGAGAAGTTGATGCTTCCGCCGAAATAAAGCTCAGCATTGGACGTCTGACTCTTCCTCTATTTTTTATTTTACACTTATCCTTAAACTGAATTTTATGTAGTGTGATCAGGATAAAAAGGAATTTATTAGAACAAACCACCTTTTTAAATAGTGAACAAAAAGTTTTCTGATGGAGGCCGCTTCAAAGGTTGGGCGTTGAAAACCTAGACAAGCTCTTCAATCCTAGAAGGACAGCTGTTATCGGAGCAAGTGCCAAAGAAGGTTCCGTTGGCGCCAAGCTGCTTAAGAATTTGGTTGGAGTAGGATACAAAGGAGCTGTCTATCCTGTTAATCCCTTCAGCCCCATAGTACAAGGCATAACTGCCTACCCCACAATAGAGAAAATCCCACGTCAAGTAGACCTTGCAATCATAGCAACGCCAGCCCACACTGTTCCCCAAATCGTAGAAGAATGTGGAAGAGCAGGCGTTGCCGGACTAATCATCATTTCAGCAGGCTTCAAAGAAGCTGGAGAGGAAGGAAAGAGCCTTGAAAAGCGGGTTCTCGAACTCAAAGACCACTTTGATATGCGGATAATCGGACCAAACTGCCTCGGAATAATGCGGCCAAGCATCAAGCTAAACGCTACCTTTGCAAATAAAGCAGCAAGACCAGGGAAAATAGCTTTCATCTCACAAAGCGCTGCGTTGTGCGCTTCAGTGTTGGACTGGGCTTCAGAAGCTCACGTGGGTTTTAGCGCCATAGTCTCGGTTGGTTCAATGCTAGATGTAGATTTCGGAGACCTCATCGACTACTTTGGAACTGACCCTAAGACAAAAAGCATAGTGCTTTACATTGAATCCGTCAAGAATGCCAGAAAATTCATGAGCGCAGCAAGAGGCTTCGCTAGGGCTAAACCAATTGTAGTTGTGAAAGCTGGAAGGTTCCGTGAGAGTGCAGAAGCAGCCATCTGCCACACCGGTGCCCTTTGCGGAGAAGATGCTATTTACGACGCTGCCTTCAGAAGAGCAGGAATAGTTCGCGTTGAAGCAATCAGCGACATTTTTAACTGTGCAGAAGCCTTAGCCATGCAGCCAAACCCAAAAGGCTCAAACCTCACAATCATTACGAACGCTGGGGGACCAGGAATTATGGCGACAGATGCCCTAATTGCTCAAGGTGGACAGCTTTCATCATTGAACGATGAGACTGTTCAAGCTTTGAACGATGTTTTGCCTTCTTACTGCAGCAAATTAAACCCGGTAGATGTTTTGGAGGAAGCCACCACGGAGAGGTTTCGAACGGTTATGGAAATCTGCTTCAAAGACATCAATAGCGATGGCTTCCTTATAATCTACACTCCTCAGGGGGCATCTGATCCAGTGGAAACTGCAAAGAAAGTTGTGGAGCTCTCCGGGAAGACTACAAAGCCAATTCTTACCTCTTTGATGGGTGAAGACGGTTGCTGGAAGGCTCGAAGCATACTACGTAGAAACGGTATTCCAGCCTTCACAACGCCTGAACAAGCTGTTTCCACTTTCATGTACATGTGGAGATATGCACAAAACCTGGAGCTTCTTTATGAGACCCCGGAAGAACTCTCAATAGCGTTGCCGGTGCCGGCATCTCTTAGAGAGACTCTACGAGTAGCCGTTGACGAGGGACGCACATTTTTGACCGCGCCAGAGGCAAGGCAATTCCTCCAGGCATACGAAATCCCGACAGTCAAGTCTATGGTTGCTGAAACTCCTCAAGAGGCTGTTGAATCCTCTTCAAAAATCGGGTATCCCATCGTGATGAAAGCCCTTTCACGCCAAATAGCTCACAAATCAAGAATTGAAGGAGTTATTCTTGATGTACGCTCTAAAACAGAAGTCAAAGAGGCTTTCGGAGAACTAGCTAAGAGAGTGAAAAAGCACGAACCGCAGGCAAAATTCGAGGGCGTTGTAATTCAACCGCTAATCAAGAATAAAGGGTATGAACTCTTAATTGGCGCAAAGAAAGATCCACAATTTGGCTCCGTCATCGTGTTTGGAATGGGCGGAGTGGCTGCCGAGTTACTAGAGGACATAAGCATAGGGTTTCCACCTTTGAACCAAGTTCTCGCAAGAAGATTAATAGAGAGAACAGCTATCTACAAGCTTTTCAAGTCAGACAATCAACGTGTCAACCTTAAACTTCTAGAAGAAATCTTAGTGAAGTTTTCCCAGCTAGTCATAGATTTCCCAGAAATAGAAGAAATGGACATAAATCCATTAATAGTCGACGTGAAGGACGCTGTCGCGGTAGATGCACGCATAGCGATAGATACGGATCAGATTTCAGCGAATGTTCAGCCCCACGAGCATCTTGTAATCACTCCATACCCTAAGAAGTACACAACCAGTTGGAAACTGAA
>CAYGBS010000059.1:9630-10389 GCA_964348215.1 uncultured Candidatus Bathyarchaeia archaeon | reverse complement strand
TTCTTTTACGAGGCGTTGATATTCTTCTCCTAAATATTCTGTTGGGTGACGTTTTGTCTGCATATTGTTCACCTTGGTGAGTTGGTTTTCTGTTTTCCCTATTTGATTAAGGTTCTCTTAACTCTTGTCCACTTTGATGTTGTATGTTCGGTGACGACTATCTGTCTTAACAGGTTTGTAGTATCCCGATCAGCTGAAGCATCCCGTAAGCCCATTCAAGTCGAACAGAGACTTTCTTCTTTAGCTTTATGGAGGGCAAGACACGGTTGTTATCCCCCTCTTGATTATCCGGGGGAAACGAACACTTCTCCAAAACCGTGTTCTCGGGTTTGTCAACGGCTAAGCTCTGTGAAAGCTTAGATCACCATTCGGGCTCTAGGACAACCTTTGCAGCTTTCTTCGATTTGATTAGTTCGATGCCTTCCTCGAAATCTTTCATGGCAAGTTTATGGGTGATTATGGAAGCGATCTTGCTTTGAAACTCCGAATTTGAAAGCAAGCCTTTTATTTGATACCATGTTTGGAACATCCGCCTTCCAGAAATGCCGTATACTGTAGCTGCTTTGAATATCATAGCGTTGTTGAAATCAAATGTAACTGAGGAGTTGAAGAGTCCTAATAGAGAAACCCTTCCCCCAGGCGTTAGAATATCAAAGGCTTGCCGCAACGCCATCGGGGCACCGGACATCTCTAAAGCAACATCAACACCATCCCCATCGGCTTCATCGAGAATTATCTGGGGAATATTCTCCCCTTCCT
>CAYGBS010000059.1:0-9620 GCA_964348215.1 uncultured Candidatus Bathyarchaeia archaeon | reverse complement strand
TATCGTATACCACTTCCCGAAGGGAGGTTCCCATGGGCACTTCAATCAAGCCCACATTTTTTATCGCTCCCGCCAGAGAAAACACCTTGGTTCCTTTACTCCGGTCGGTTCCGATTTTCCTGAACCATTCACTGCCGTTCAGAATTATCTGGGGAATATTCTCCCCTTCCTCCTTGGCACTAAGAACCATGTCCGCTCCCATCTTTGTCGCCAACTTCATACGCACCTTGTTCAATCCTCCAGCAGTGGCGAAGATTTTTGCCGCACCGAGTGATTTAACCACAGCGATAGCCATTAACCCGATTGGGCCACACCCTAAGACAGCAACCTTCTTCCCGGCGAGGTCTTCAATATTGTCCTTTGGTAATGCTGCCTGAACGGCATTTCCCAAAGGCTCTTGGATAGATGCGACTCCAAGGTCAAGTTGAGGGTCGTTTTTCCAAATATTCCTCTCGGGCAAGGCAACGTATTCCGCAAACGCACCGTCCCTGTCGACGCCTAGTATCTGTAGATTTCGACAAACGTGCATACGGTCAGTTCGACACTGGTAGCAAGTATTGTCCACTATGTGCGTTTCTGCGGAAACAAGATCACCAACCTTGACGTTGGTCACATCTAAGCCCACATCGACAACCTCACCGCAAAACTCATGACCGAAAATCAACGGGAGATTCTGTATTCGCTCCTGTGCCCATTCATTCCAATCCCAAATGTGGACGTCAGTACCACATAATGAGGCTGCCTTAACTCTTACAAGAACCTCACGTCCTTGAATCTTCGGGATATTCACTGTAGCAATTTCTGCTCTTGGCGCCCGTTTAGTCTTGACAATTGCATACATTTTCTCGGATTCACCGCTTTGATGATTAGGGAAGCCTGAGAGAAGTAATCCATTAGTTTTTATGCTAAAAAGCTTATCTAAACAGACTTGTTCACCATATTCCACGTTGGAAAACCGGAGAAAACATAGTTGAAGCTGGGTTTTCTTGTGAATCCCATTGCGGGTATGGGAGGAAAAGTCGGACTGAAAGGGACAGACGGTGTCTTCAAAGAAGCCGTTGAAATGGGAGCTAAGCCTATTGCCCCTGGAAGAGGAATAGAATTCCTGGAAAAATCGAAAGAACTAGGAATAAGTCAAAAAGCCCGATTAATGACATGCCCAACCATAATGGGCGAAGAAGAAGTAGATTCTGCAGGATTGGACGCCGATATTTTGCCAATGAACATAAAAGCCAAAACAACCGCAAAAGACACCAAGAAAGCAGTAAAGCTGATGGCAAAACGTAAAGCTGAGCTGATCTTGTTTGTGGGAGGCGACGGTACTGCAAGGGATGTCCTTGACGCGCTTTCTAGTTCCCGCCGCACACCTGTCTTAGGAATCCCTGCAGGCGTAAAAATGTATAGTGGAATATTCGCTATAAACCCGGCCAACGCGGCCTACACTGTTGAAGCGTTCCTCAAAGGAGAAGCTCAACTAGTTGACTTTGAGATAATGGACGCAGATGAAACTGCAATCAGAGATGACCGCTTCAATATACGACTCTATGGCTTCTTAAAAGGACCGTTTTTGCCAATGCGTATTCAGGGAAGCAAACAGGTGTCACCGGAGACATTAGATGAACATGAAAATCAAGTGGCTGTTGCGCGCTTCATAGTTGAAGAAATGGAACCCCACGCCACATACATTCTTGGCCCTGGTACCACTGTAAAATGCGTGGCAGATCTACTGGGTATTGAAAAGACACTTCTCGGAGTAGACATCTATCGTAGAGGTAGCGTGATAAAGGATGTTAATGAAGAAACAATCCTGAAGGAAGTAAGAGATTGGCAAAACACGTGGATTGTTGTTTCCCCGATTGGAAGACAAGGAATATTATTCGGGCGGGGTAATCAGCAGATTAGCCCGGAAATCATCAAACTTGTTGGGAAAGAGAAAATCCTTGTATTAGCGACTAAAGGTAAGATTCGGGGCATTGAGAGAGGCGTTTTGAGAGTTGACACAGGCGACGGAGAGGTGGATGAAATGTTCAAGGGATACGTTAGAGTAGCGACGGACTATCGAGAGTGGAGATTGTTGCGGTCTGAGGCTTAGGAACCTGCCTTTTCAGCCTTTCCAAGTAGATTGACAAGTATAGGCATCAGATCTCTTCCGTTTATTCGGCTGAGCCCTCCCTTTGCACATGCTCGCTCATCAAACTGTTCAACATCGTCTCTTCGCACGCTAGGTCCCATAATTGCCACAGGCACAGGCTCTCCACTATGCTCCTTCTTGATTGAAGATGTTGTGTGATCTGCAGTTACCGCTATAAAGGTCTCGGTTAGATCCAAGTGGCTTAGGAGGTGAGCAGTCAAGCCGTCAACCTTCTCAATCATCTCTATTTTCTTCTCAGGTCTATGGTCATGGCTTGCGAGATCCGTGGCCTTCACATGGACCAGAACAAAATCGTAAGATCGCAAGGCCTTCACAGCGGCTTTTGCCTTTGCAATAGTATCGGTTTCATACGTTCCTGTAGCCCCTGGAACAGGAATTAGACGCATCCCAGCGGTTTTGCAGACGCCTCTTACCAGAGGCACGACCGCGATTGCAGCTGGATGAATCCCGTAAAGAAGGGTAAGCGGGTCAATTTCAGGTAGCTGTCCGACGCCTCTGCAGAGAATTATGTTAGCTGGGTACAGACCCTTTTTCTTCCTTTCCTTATTTACAGGATGGTCTCTTAGAACTTCGTGAAATTGTTGTGTGAGCTTGTTCAAAATGTCAGCAGTGTTTTTTGCTTCTCTGCTCCCCTCTAAAGGATGAGCTTTTGACACTTTAACTCCGGTTTTATGAGGGTCAGTATCTGAAACCATGGAAGAAAGATTTGGCCCGCTGAGGCGAAGTATTGCACGGTGTTGAACTGTGCTCTTAAAGAGCACATCCCCGACTTCTGGCGGGTCCATCTTAAGCGATTCTCCAATAGCAGCTGCCAGTTTATCTGCATCCTCATTTCCTATTCTCCCAGCCCTTCTGTCTACCACCATGAAATCCTTGTCAACAGTTGCAAAGTTGCATCGGAACGCCAAGTCGTTGGGAAGGATATCTATTCCAGAACCGATCGCCTCTAACGCTCCTCGTCCTGTGTAGGCTTCCATGACGTCGTATCCTAGCAGGGCAAGATGGGCTGTGTCACTTCCCGGTGGAATGCCTGGCGCTATTATGTCCATCATGCCGCAAATGCCCATTTCTGCCATATGATCGAGAGATGGCTTTTGGGCTGCTTCAAGTGGTGTTTTGCCTTTCAACTCTTCAAGCGGGACATCTGCCATTCCATCCGCGATGATGAGAACTGCCTTCACCAAAGCTCACCTTACTCTCTATTCTTTAACCAGCAAGATTAGAATTGCTGTTTCTTTCTCAACCTCTTTCATAGCGAATTAGCCAACCCTTCAACCTTGTCCTTTATTTGCATGAAAATCTTCTCGGCGTATCCGTGGGGCAAGAAGTACGGGTCGTCAATGTTCCAAACAACGATTTTGTCTTTGCATTCTGGACATTTGGCGGTCACAGCATCCTTGTGTTTAGGTTTCATAGCTACAATAAGGTCGTAACTGCTAAGGTCTTTTCCATCCAAGCTTTCCGGAGCGTGTTTGAGATGTTCTGAAGCGTTCTCCCTCGCCAAATATTCTTTGGCAGAGACTGATATTGGAATCGCCGGATCTATGCCCGCCGAGTCTACGTCTATCTCCGGTCTAAGCTTTCTCAGCAAGGCTTCTGCCACAGGGCTTCGGTAAGCATTTCCCGAACATACGAACAGAACTTTCATTTGAGCCACCTAGGGATTTAGATTACGAATTATAGGTAAACAGCCTGTACACCTCTAAATTCCTTTCCTATGTCTGAGGGAACCTCAATAGATTGCTGATTCACGCCGTTGATCAAAGTGGAAGATAAAGCAAGACTCCGATCGATCCTATGTCCGGAATCCTCCAATTGGATCCTCATGAAAACTACTCAATGCAACCTCATATCTTTGAGTCCTCTGTAATGCTCCTATGTTCAACGCGAAAATGGCTTTTGTCATGTTGAGATTTGCCTGAAACTATGTAACAAAGCATAAGTTGTCCGGGGGCTAGACTAGGCAAGGGAGAAAGTTGCCTCAAAATTTCGCGTGCCGAAAGTGTGGAAGAACTTATTCCTATGAAGAGTATGAAGAGAGCCGATTTTGTCGAGACTGCGAAACCTATTTGATGTCTAAGAGCAAGGTTGAAAGGTTCTTGAAGGGTGCGCGAAGGATTACGAGGGGGAAAGCTTTGAAGAAAAGTTTGATACCTCAGGGCTATGAGATACGCAGGGGACAGAAAGGCTTCATCGATGAGGCGAGTAATTGTATCAAAAACAATGAAGTTTTTCTGGGAAGTGCCCCGTGTGGAATTGGGAAGTCCTTAGCTTCACTTCTTGCCGTTTTACCTCAGCTTGAAGAGAACAAGCTGATGATTTGTTTTAGAACCAGGAGTCAACTGTACATCTATCTCAAAGAGTTAAGAGCCTTGTCTCAGAATATCTCAGCGATCTCTTTCTTCAGTAAAAAGGATATGTGTCCGCTGCGGATGAAGAGGAATCTCTCGTATTTTGACTTCTTTGAAATGTGTAAGAAATTGAAGGATAATTGCGAGTCCTCTGTCAAGCCTTACTGCAGATTCTACTGGAATAATGTCAGGGCTAAAAACGATGCTGAGAGGCTAGCCCTAGATTGTGCACAAAGAGTTCTTTCTCCACGAGAGACAGTTACCTTGATGTCGAAACAGGGATATTGCGGATATGAAGCATTGAAGAAGGTTCTTCATCGTGTCAACGTATTTCTCGGGACTTACCATTATGTTTTCGATCCTAAGATCAGGGCTACAATACTGAAGAGTTTCGGGGCTGATCTTTCCAAGGTCTACCTCATTGTTGATGAAGCGCATAACCTTCCAGCCTTTGCCAGAGAGTTATTGTCTGACCAGTTAACGAGAAACACTGTGGAACGAGCTTTGAGAGAAACAGAAAGGTTTGAAGCCGAATTAGTAACGCCTGTCAGAGAGTATTTGCGCACATTGGAAGAGGTTTTTCGCGATGCCCAACGGGCTCTGAAGAGTGAGAAGCTGAAACAGGTTGGCCCTCAAGAAATAAGTGATTTTTTTCTCACTCAAAGCGGAGTCCCGGGGGATGAGGTGGCAGAGGTTCTTGAGGAATACGGCGAATATGTGAGAGAGAAACGGCTCGAACTGGGTTCAGAGAGGATTCTCAGCTATAACTATCGAGTAGGCAAGTTCTTAGACGGTTTTTTCGAAAGAGACAGAAGGGAGCATATTCACCTAGTTGAGAAGGACCAGAAAGGTAGAATTTGGCTAGAGTTCAGAAGCTTTGATGGACGAGAATTGACAGACCCTGTCCTTAGCCGAACGCGAGGGAGCATACTGATGAGCGGGTTTCTTTCTCCTCCTGAAGTCTACAGAGATTTAACGCTTTATGATCAAAGCAGCGTTTGTCTCAAAGAGTTTGATTCCCCTTTTCCACCTGAAAACCGGCTGATTCTCGTTGCCAGGGGAGTTTCGTCAGCATTCAAGGAGAGAACTGACAAGATGCTTGATAGATGGAGAGATTATATTGAAGCGATATCTGAAGTGAATGAAGGCAACATTGCCGTGTTCTTCACAAGCTACAGGCTAATGCGCACAGTTCTACCATCAACAAATGTCGATAGGAAGAAAATCGTGGAGCAGCACAAGACAAGAAGGAATAACGTGATCAAACAGTTAGCCGAGTCTTCTGATAACGCGTTGTTCGGAGTAATGGGAGGCAAATTCAGTGAGGGGATAGACTATCCAAATAATGCCTTGACATGCGTAGCAGCTGTAGGTCTCCCTTATGCCACATGGGACATCTACCAGAGAGCTTTGATAGAATATCTTGAACACCAATTTCCCAGAAACGGTAGGAAATACGCTTATCTCACGCCGGCAATACTCCGCCTGATTCAAACTTGTGGACGAGTCCACCGATCAGCCAAAGATAAAGGCTGCATAGCCATCTTAGACGGACGCGTGGCACAGCCGAGTATCCGAAATCAACTCCCAGAGTACTACCAGAGAGAGATGAAAATAGTTACGAGTCCGACAAAATGCAAGCAATCAATAGATCAGTTCTGGCTGAACTTGCGAGACTAGTCAGGAAGCTATGCACTGATCACAGTTAAAGCAAGGGGTCACTTGCAACACGCTAACGGTTAGGGACTTTCTGTGGTGTGAAATCTTCTCTAACTTCTGAACATGACATATAACATGACTCAACATCTTCGTCGACCAATGATCGCTTGCTTTTCTTCTGTGCTTTTCGGTATTCGACGATTAGTTCAGATGGACGCATGAGCAGGCCAAAGGCTCCAAAGTAGAATACTGGTTCAAATGTTGTCCTCACACTTTCTTTGGCTCTCATCTTTCTAGCCAGCTGGCTGAACCATCTCTTGTTGAGAAACTGTATGTGATCATGTGCTATTTTTGCATAATGCCCAAACCTGTGAGGACACACAATCTTAACTCTGCCCTTGGTTACACGTAACATTTCTCTCACAGCAATCTCCGGCTCTCGCAGATGTTCAACAGTGTGGTGTGACACGACATTGTGGAAACAGCTGTTTTGAAAAGGCAAAAACTGTGCATCTGCAACTACATCAGCTTGTGTATCCTTCGACCTGTCAACTCCGATATCTCCCCTTTTATGGTTCCCGCAGCCTACATCTAAAATAATCCTAGTAACCTCCTAACCTGCCTGCGCCACACAAAATCTGCAACATCCAACCTGTCTTCACGTCTGACGATAGCGGCGAAATATCCAAGAACGGCAAAAATATTCCAAATCGAATGTCTCAACCTTCCAAACATGTGAAACGGTTCATAACCAAGCCTATGCATACCCTTCCCCCTATGATAAAAATACAGGATACTCTGATGCCTCGGCTTCGCAAAATAACTCGTGCCGTGATGCAGCCCCTTCTGCCTCATCCTAACGGGCTCAACCCTCCTCTTAACAGGTTCAAACCCTTCCTTCATAAACTTGTAGCATGTGTAACTATCATCACTCAAAGAATGAAACTTGCCCTTCATAACCTTCAAGAAAGATTTGACCTTAATCAGCATCGCATAGCCCGCGCCGCCGCATAAGTCAGGTTCGCCCCTCAAATTCTCTTCAAGAAAGTTTGATGGAAGAACGACATCCCCGTCGACACGCAAAAGATAGTCAAAATCTTGCAGCTTGACGTGAGATAAACCGTCATTCAAAACCCTACTGACCTTCTGAGACGTAGTTCCCCTTGCAACTTCTTTTGGCAAAACAATCAACATCTCAACTGGATACGTCTGGTTAATAATAGACATAATCGACAAAGAATTCAAATCCTTCGGCAAAGAAGGAATGACGCATAGTATTCTCTTCTCATGTCCAGAGTCTTTTGCAGTAATCGTTCTGTGTTCCTGAAATCTTGATTTACGTTCTGCTCTTGTTGCGATTCTGTTTGCCATGCTGATTCAGCTTCCAAGAAGCTCCGTCATATTTCGATTTGAATTCTGAGTCCGACAAAGCTTTAACTGCTTTATGAATTCGAAATATTAATCCAGAATAAACAAAGCACACAAGAGAGGTTCTTGACATTCTGAGTTTTAATAACCCAGAATTAGCCATAGATGAAAATTCCATAGCGGTAACACTGAAATCCACCAAATCCGAATTGTTCACTATATTGAACAGTTTATATTAAGAAGAAGAATGACAGAAGATTAACCTAACTCTCATCAAAAAACCAAATTTTCGACGAAGTCTCTGCGAAACACGAAACTCTTATATTTATCCTCACCATTCGTTTTCGAAACTCTTCATGTGATCTCAATGAGAAGAAGAACCAGTCTCCAAATTATGGCCGAAATACTGAGTTTTTGTAGGCAGCCACAGGCTAAGACGAGAGTGATGTACAGGACAAATTTATCGTGGAAAGCTGCCCAGAAGTATCTTTCTCAACTTCAATCGCAGGAGCTTCTGGAAATTCGCAACAGCCCATTCAAATATGTAACGACCCAGAAAGGACTAAATTTCGTCGAGAAATGGACAGAGCTGACAGAAATCCTTTAAATCCATATATTTCGCTCTTCGAAACCGAAATCCCATCAGAAAAAACCTACACCTTCTCTTTCAGTTTCTTTCTAGCTTTCTACTTTCTAACCCATTTAGAAAATTAAAATTCTAAGATTTGTATTTTGGTTATAAAGTAGAAAACAGAAACTAAAGCAGGAGGATAACGTTAGCAACGTGTTGCCTAGTGGAGATCTCGATGCGTTTCAAGATAAAAAACAAGCTAACGAAAACAGATTACGAGAGACTCGTAGAATTTGTTAAGGATAACACAGGGTTTTCTGTCGCATTTCCTCGAGCCATAGATTTCGAGCATGTATCTGTCAGCCCAGTCAATATTACTGCGGAAGATTTTGGCTTTCGAATAGACACAGAAACATCCTTTACAGAACCGATAGGTTTTGAAGTCTACGATAATCTGGGGCTAGATAATAAAACACACATTGATTTGAAGATAAATCGCAGGAACTTCAAATTATCGAAGGTAGTTATGGAACCATCAGATCTTGAAAGGGGTCTGAATATAATTCTGAGAACAATAGAACGCATCGTAAACAATATTTGTGCTATCTTTGATACGCAGATTGCAGAGGTGGTCACGCTTGATTCTAAATCGTTGGACCGCCAGATAGAGATGGTGTCTAAGAGAGAGGAAGTTCAGAAGAGGGGTGAAATCCCGAGGCCTTTTGGTACAATCCACGCAAAGGGTTCAAGAGATGCCAAAGAACGTGCTGGCGGGCTTATTCCTCTGTACAAAGAGTTCGACAAGACATATCTTTTTGACGTTAAACGGGTGTACTATCTACTTCCACACAGTTTTGTAGTTAGTCTGCTTCGGTGTGATGCAACTACGCTGGTAAGACAAGACGAATTCGACAAAAGAGGCAAGAGTGTTCTAAGAGATTTGGTCTATAAGAAATATTTGAAGAAGCGCGAATTTTCAGATGGAACTGTGTGCTACTATGGACTTAACGAGAAAACTCAGAGACACCTTAAGAAGCATCTTGAACACAAGACTCCTCGCTTTTGAGAGATATCAGACGTTTGCATGGGTCTTGCACGCGTATAGGTAGTATAATTTGAAGTTGTGGTTTTATTCAAATGAAGTTATGAGACCGATCGATTATTCAGGACAAATAGGCCGAAATGAAGGGCACTCTTCCCCTCAGGACACGTGGTTGTATAAATAGGTTGAATTCAATAGTTGTTTGGGGAGTTTTGCGTGTCGAAGTCAGCTAAAAGATGCGAAATTATGTTCAGGCGCGTTGCAAGAAAGTGCTTATTTCATTTTTTGTGCGATGTTTCTATCTTATGTGCAGGGATTCTGCGATACGTTGGTGCACATCTTTCTTTGTTTACCTCTTCTCTTGTTGCAGCCCATTTCAAAACAGGTATGATCGCTTTTCTAAGTTCCATGCCGTCTTGCGTGAGTGAATACTCTACACGTGGAGGTATCTCGGCTAAGCATTCCCTTATGACTAAT